>JAABTE010000061.1 GCA_011390035.1 Desulfobacteraceae bacterium
GTCCACGACAGGCCCCATAACCTGTTTTACTCTTCCTATATTGTCTGCCATTTAAAGACCTCCTGTCGCCTTTCCAGCGATATAGTATATCCGTTTATCCCTTCAGCGCTTCGGCGCCGCCGACAATGTCCATCAGTTCCGCGGTGATGGCGGCCTGCCTCGCCTTGTTATATAGCAGCGTCAGGCTTTCGATCATATCGTTGCACGCCTTCGTCGCGTTGTCCATTGCGGCCATCCGGGCGGCATGCTCGCTGGTGGACGTTTCAAGCAGCGCGCTGTAGATCTGGACAAATACGTTTTTGGGCAGCATCTCGCTCAACAACTCCTCCGCGGACGGCTCGGCGATGTGCTCGGCCAGATAGGGCCCCTCGGCCTTCTGGGCCGCCGTCTCCACATCAGGCTCCAAAGGCGGGATGGGCAGCAACTGACGGACCTTGGCCACCTGGCGGGCCATGCTCTGGAACTCGGAGTACACGATGTGAACCTCGTCGTATCTTTCCTCCAGAAATCCCTGGATCAGCTTCCGGCCGGACTTTGAGGCCACGTTGAACTCGAAATTGCCGCCCATGATGCCAAGGTACTCATCCGCCATGGGATGACCTTTTTTCCGGCACCAGTCCCTGGCCTTCTTGCCGAAGGCCGTGAAGGATAATTCCATTCCCGCGCCATCCCTCTCCCTTACGAACGCGCCGGCACGATTGGTCAGGTTTGAATTGAACCCGCCGCACAGCCCACGGTCGGAGGAGCAGACGATCAGATGGACCTTGCGAACCGTCTCCCGGGGCACCAGCAGGGGGCTGGCCTCCTCCCCCGCCTTTTCGGACAGACTGCCCAGCACTTCGGCGAACTTTGCGGCATAGGGGCGGAAAGCATCCATCTTGGACTGGGCGCCGCGCAGCTTGGACGCGGCCACCATGTTCATGGCCTTCGTGATCTGCTTGGTCTTTCTCACCGCGTTGATCTTGTTTTTTACATCCTTTAGCGTCGCCATGCATCAGCCCCTTATTTTAGCGTTTCCTTGAACTCCTGATCGTAATCGTTCAAGGCCTGGGTCATCAGTTTGTCCAGATCATCATCGATGGCCTGCTTGTCTTTGAGTTGCTTGAAGACTTCCGGATGACGGTCCTCCACGAAGGGATAGAGGCCGTTTTCATACTTCTCCAGCACATCGATGGAATACTTGTCGAGGAACCCGCGGGTGCCGGCGTACAGGATGGTCACCTGCTTTTCCATTGAAAGCGGCTTGTACTGGGGCTGTTTGAGGATCTCCACCAGGCGGGCGCCCCGGCTGAGCTGCTGCTGGGTGGCCTTGTCCAGATCGGAACCGAAAGCGGCAAATGCCTCCAGCTCGCGGTACTGGGCCAGATCCAGCCGCAGGGTTCCGGCCACCTGCTTCATGGCCTTGACCTGGGCGGCGCCGCCCACGCGGGAAACCGACAGACCGACGTTGATGGCCGGGCGGACGCCGGCGAAAAACAGGCCGGGCTCCAGGTAGATCTGGCCGTCGGTGATGGAGATCACGTTGGTGGGGATGTAGGCGGAAACGTCGCCGGCCTGGGTCTCGATGATGGGCAGGGCGGTGAGGGAGCCTGAGCCGGCCTTGTACATCGAGTTCAGCTCGGGGGCGTTGTCGGCCAGCTTCGAGGCCCGTTCCAGCAGGCGGGAGTGGTTGTAGAAAATGTCGCCGGGGAAGGCCTCTCGCCCGGGGGGACGGCGGAGCAGCAGGGAGACCTGCCGGTACGCGGCGGCCTGCTTTGAAAGATCGTCATAGATGATCAGGGCGTGCTTGCCGCGATCCCGGAAGTATTCGCCCATGGCGCATCCGGCGTAGGGGGCGATGTACTGGAGGGTGGCCGGATCGCTGGCGCAGGCCGCAACGACGGTGGTGTACTCCATGGCGCCGTGCTTTTCCAGGATGGCGACCACCTGGGCCACGGTGGATTTCTTCTGGCCACAGGCAACGTAGATGCAGTACACATCCGTTTCCTTCTGGGCCAGGATGGCGTCGATGGCCACGGCGGTCTTTCCGATCTGGCGGTCGCCGATGATCAGCTCCCGCTGCCCCTTTCCGACGGGGGTCATGGCGTCAACGGCCTTCAGGCCGGTGTAGCAGGGCTCATGCACGCTCTTTCGGGCGATAACGCCGGGGGCCACCATCTCAACGCGGCTGAAAACCGTGGCCTCGATGGGGCCCTTGCCGTCGATGGGCTCGCCCACGGCGGTGACGACGCGGCCCAGCACGGCCTCGCCCACCGGCACCTCGGCGATGCGGCCGGTGCGCTTGACGATGTCGCCTTCCTTGATGGAGGTGTCCTCGCCCATGATGGCCACGCCCACGTTGTCCTCCTCAAGGTTGAGCACCAGGCCGAGGATGCCGCCGGGGAATTCCACCAGCTCCAGGGCCATGGCTTTTTCCAGGCCGTACACGCGGGAGATGCCGTCGCCCACCGACAAGACGACGCCGGTTTCGCTCAGCTCCACCTTCTTGTCGTAATCGGTGATCTGCTCCTTGATTATCTGACTGATTTCTTCGGCTCTAAGTTCCATTAGACACTCTCACCCCTTTTTAAAGTTTCTCTCATATTGAGTAACTGTGTTTTAACACTTCCGTCCAATACAAGGTCCCCTATCTTGGTCATGATCCCGCCGATCAGCGAGGGATCCTGTTGAACATCGAGAATAACCTCTTTTCCCGTCCTTCTCGACAAAGCGGCGCGAACACGATCGACCGTTTCGGAGGTAAGCTCTGTGGCCGAAATCAGGCTGGCCCGGGCAACGCCCTTCAACTCGTCGGCCAGCTTCTGATAAAAATCATTGATGTCCTTCAGATAAACAATTCGCCCCTTGTCAAACAACAACAGGAGAAACGCCTTGACCACGCTGGAGATCTCCAGGGCATCCACCACCTTGGCCAACACCCGCTTCCGGCTGGCCGTATCGTAGAGCGGGTTGGTGATCGCCTGTTCCAGGCCCTTGTTTTCCGCTATGATGGCGGCGACCCCGTCGAGTTCATCCCGATACGTCTCGGCCTCGCCGTCCGCCTTGCCGATCAGCAGAAGCGCCTTGGCATAACGTCGTGCTACCGCAAGATTTTTCATTACGCCACCACCTTCTCTAAGTATTCATCGATCAGTCGTTCCTGATCCTGGTCATTGATCCGCTGCCGGATGATCTCCTCGGCCTTTCCGATGGCCTTTTCCATCACCTCGGACTGAAGCCGGGCCCGGGCCTGCTCGAACTCCTGCTCGATGTTCCGCCTGGCCTGCTGCTCCAGCTTGTCTGCGGCGCCCTCGGCCTCCTTCAGGATGCGATCCCGGGCATCCTTGCCCTGCCGGATGTATTCTTCCACGATCAACTGGGCCTCCTGATCGAGGCCGGCCAGCTTGCGGTCATACTCCGCCAGCGCCTTTTCGGCCTCTTTTTTCCTGGCCTCGAGGGTGGCCAGTTGCTCCTTGATCCCCTCGATTCGGGCATTGAGCGCCTGGCTGACGGGCTTTCGCAGCAGGAAAAACAGGGCGATGGCCAGCACCGCGAAATTCATGACCCGGTAGGTGTCCGTCGGCACCCATCCCACGGTTCCGCCACCTTCTCCGCCCGCCGCGCCGACGGCGGCGACGCCGCCCGCGCAGAGCAGATAGAGCAAGACCATCAGGGCGACGGAAACGGCCGGCCAACGGCGCGACTTGCGCTTTTCCCCGCTTGAACTCTTAGACCTCGGATTCATCAAACAGCCCTCCCCAAAATTTTCTTACCGATATCCTTAGCAAAAGTGTCGATCTCATTCATCAACGCGGCGCGAACTGCCTCGGCCTCCGCCGCGACTTTTTCCCGAACCCTGGCCAGCTCCTCCTGGGCCTTGGCGTTGATCCTGCCCACGATCTCCCGCTCCTCGGCCTGGGCCGCCTGGATCATCGCCTCCTTTTCCTTTGCGCCCTTGCCCCGGGCTTCCCGGAGCCCTTCATTGAAGGCCGCGTCCTTCTCCTGGACGCCGGCGTCGGCGCTCTGGACGGTCTGCTCGAGACCGGCCACCTTCTGCTTGCGCTGGGACAGGATGTTCCGAATCGGCCGGTAAAGCACCTGGTTGAGAATCCATATCAGAACAATAAAATTGACAATCTGAATGATGACCGAGCCGTCTATCTTGACCATAATTGCTCCTCCAATGAATTCAACTAGTTAATGCCGTTAGCGTTCGGATTGACCCGACACCTTTGCACATAATTTTGGGGTTTGTAACATCAGGTTCAATGATTTGTCAAAGGTTTTTTGAAAAATGTTGCGCCCCTTCGCCCTCCGCCTCCGGGGGGCGGCGCGCCCCGCATCCGCCGTTGAAGGATGCCCCCGGATCGATGGCGATCACGGGGGAATACATCCGGCCGTCAACCCGGCCCGAGGCGAAGACATCGATGCGCTCGCCGGCCTCGATGACTCCCGTCACCCGCCCCATCACCATGACCCGCCCGGCCCGGATCTCGGCCTCCACCACCGCCGTTTCCCCGATAATCAGCGCGCCGGCCGCGCTTTCGATCCGGCCCTTTACGCGGCCGTCGAGGCGCAGGGTTTCCTCAAAGAAGAGCGCCCCCTCAATGGCCGCGTCCGGCCCCAGCAGCGTCGTCACGCGGCCCGTCAGCCGCCGGTCGGGCGTTGTCTTTTTCTTTTTCATCCCACCCCCTGATGGTCGTCTCTTATGAACCGGCGCATGCTCACGTTCATCAGCACGGCGGCGCAGATCATCACCGCCACGATGGACGAGCCCCCGTAGCTGACAAACGGCAGGGGCATGCCCACCACGGGCATCAGCCCCATCACCATGCCCACGTTGATCATGATCTGCCAGAACAAGATGGCCGTCACGCCCACGCAGATCATGGTGCCGAATGGGTCCCGGCAGCTATAGGCGATTCTCAGCCCCCAGACAATCAGCACCAGAAAGGCCAGGATCACCGCCAGAGAGCCGACAAACCCCATACCCTCGGCCCATACCGAAAAGATGAAGTCCGTGTGCTGCTCCGGAAGGAACGACAGGATGTTCTGGGTTCCCTCGAAGATCCCCTTGCCCCACAACTGCCCGGAGCCGATGGCTATCTTGGACTGGATGATATGATAGCCCGCCCCCAGCGGGTCCCGGTCCGGATCAAGGAACGTCAGGATGCGCTGGCGCTGATAGCCCTTGAGCTGAGACCAGACCAGCGGGCCGGAAACCATCCCCGTCAGGATGAACAAAAGCAGGGTACGCCGCTCGATGCGGACGAAAAGCGTCAGCGTGGCGGCTATGATCAGGATCATCAGGGCGGTTCCCAGGTCCGGCTGGCGGACGATCAGAACAAAGGGCAGGCCCACCAGAAGGGCCGGCTTGATCAGCTCCCGCAGGGTCAGGCCCCTCGGGTCGAGCACCTGGGCGTAATAGCGGGCCAGAACGAACACCACGGCGATCTTCATCATTTCGGAAGGCTGCACCGTCAGCGGCCCCAGCGCCAGCCATCGGCGGGACCCGCCGCCGTAGCGGCCCACCATCAGCACCGCCACCAGCATGCCCACGCATACCAGGTAGATCGGGTACGCCCCCCGGTTGAACCACCGGTAATCGACCATGCACACGGCCATCATCCACAGCAGCCCGATGCCGTACCAGGCGATCTGCTTATAGTACAGGTGGGCCGGCGCGTCTCCCGGCCCCACGGCCACGGCCCCGTACAGGGTTGTCACGCCCATGGCGGCGATGGCGATCACGAGGCACAAAAAGCCCCAGTTGAAATATTGGATGAGTCTGCGATCGAACATGCGATGCTCAGTCAGGGTCCGATTTCCTTAAGGTAATATTGAATCAGCTCGCGGGCGATGGGCCCCGCCGTTCCCGAGCCGTGCTCGCCGTGCTCCACGATCACCGACACGACGATCCGGGGCGCCTCGGCGGGCGCATAGGCCACAAACCAGGCGTGGGGCATCAGATGCGCGGGGATCGACTGGCTCCGATCCACCTCCACGCGGGACCGGCCCACCACCTGTCCCGTGCCCGTCTTGCCCGAGACCTCGATCCCCTCCACCCGCGCCACCCGGGCCGTTCCCGAGGGACCGTTGACCACCCGCCAAAGCCCCTTTTGGATCAGCGCCAGGTTCTTTTCGCTCACGGGAAGGGTGGCCGGCGGGGCCGCGTCCACCGGCCGCTCCGGCGGCGCCTTCGGCGCGCCCTCGGCGGTTTCAAAGCGCCGCACCAGACTCGGGCGGGGAATGAGGCCGCCATTGCCCACCGCGGCGGTCACCACCGCCATCTGGAGGGGCGTGGTCAGGTTATAGCCCTGCCCGATGGCGATGGGCAGGTTCTCGCCGTCCATCCACGGCTGGCCGGTGCGGGCCAGCTTCCAGGCCGCGGTGGGCGCAAGGCCCCTTGCCTCCCGGTCCAGTCGAATCCCGGTGGGGCGCCCGAGGCCGCAGGCCCTTGCATACCTGGCCATCGCGTCCACCCCCAGCTTCTCTCCCACCTGATAGAAAAAGACATCGCAGGACTGGGACAGGGCCGACACCACATCCACCCGGCCGTGCCCGCCCCTTCGCCAGCAGCGGAACACCCGGTTGCCGAACTCGTAATAGCCGGGACAATAGGCGGTGCTCTTCTCGTTGATCACCCCCTCCTCCAGGCCGGCGATGGCGGTGATGATCTTATAGGTGGAAGCGGGGGGATACTCCCCCTGGATCGCCTTGTTCTCCAGCAGGCCGAACGGGTTGGCCAGCATCCGCTCCCAGTTGTCCTGTGAGAGGCCCCCGATAAAGACATTGGGGTCGTAGGCCGGGCTGCTGACAAGGGCCAGCAGATCTCCCGTGGCCGGCTCCAGGACAACGACGGCCCCGCCAAGCCCATCCATCAGGAACTCGGCCTTCTCCTGCAGCCGGTAATCGATGGTCAGCACGGCGTTGAACCCCGGCGCCGGCGGCACGGTTTGCAGAACCCGCACCACCTGGCCGGTGGCGCTCATCTCCACCTGGCGGCCGCCGGGGGCGCCCCGCAAATGCTCGTCCAGCGCCTTTTCGATGCCGGACTTGCCCACCATGTCTCCCAGCCTGAGCCCGCCGTCTCCGTCGGGCCGCTGGTCGATCTCGCCGGGGCCTATCTCGCCGATATAGCCCAGCAGATGGGACGCCGAAGCGCCATGGACGTAATAGCGCCGTGGCTCCACCTCCACCGAAACCCCCGGCAGATCGTATCGATGGACCTCAATGGCCGCCACCGTGTCCCGATCCACGCCCGCCCGCAAGAGGATCGGCTTGTAGCTGCCGCCGCCCCGCCGCTCCCGGAGCGCCTCGTCAAGCAGGGCCGGATCGATGCCGGTCACCTCGGCCAGCCGCGCCAGGGTCCGGGGCAGGGGCGCGGCGTCCCTTGGCACGACATATATATTGAACTCCGGCCGGTTGTCCACCAGCAGGTGCCCGTTCCGATCGAAGATAAGGCCCCTGAAGGGACGCAGATGCTGAATCCGGATGCAGTTGTGCAGGGAAAGGCGGAAATACTCCTCGCCATCGATCACCTGCAGGTGAAACAGTCGCACGGCCAGCGCCGAAAAGGCCAGGAAAGCCAGCACAATGGCGCCGTTTATCCGGTTTTTTAGCCATCCGGTTTCCGTGGTCCGGATATACCCATTCAAAACGCTTCCCCTCCGGCGTCATCGGATTTAAACAGGGTTCGCATCCATCCGCGCCATCCCCGATGCAGATAATGACAGCCCCGAAGAATGAAATAACCGGTCAGCAGGGCCGCGGTCACCTGAAACAGGATCAGTTCCGATACATCCCGGGGCGGCCGGGCCATGGCGCCGGGCAGCAGGCAGGCGCCCAGCATCAGCAGGTTCTCCAGCAACACCCCCAGGGCCACGAACAGGGGAATCAGCAGGCGGTTGAGGGAGTGGAGGAAGCCGAGTACCCAGTAGCCCATGGCGATGATGACCTGGTAGGCCAGGCCGTAAAACCCGAAGGGAGTGGTGGAAACGGAATCCACAACGGCGCCCATGAACAGGGCAACGAAGACCGCCTCGCCAAGGGGGCGGAAGATCACAAGGTACAGCAGGAAGGGAATCTGAAGATCGTAAAAGCCGCCGGGAAAGGGCATCCAGGGCGCCACGGCGGTCTGGACCAGCAGCAGGCCAAAGCCGATCAGGATGTGAAACAGATAGGCCATGGCCGCCTCAGCGCCCCGCGTCCAGGTCGGCGTCGGCGGACAGCAGCACCATGACCTCCTCGAGCTTTTCGAAATTCACGAACGGCCGCAGTTGAATAGCCTGAAAAACGCCCGTGTTGGTCTTTTCCACTCCCATCACCGATCCGATGCGCAAGCCCTTGGGAAAGACGCCGTCCAGGCCCGAGGAGATGACAAGGTCCCCCTCCATGACCTCGTGCTTGCGCAGCACGTACAGCAGGCGGCAGGTGTCCGCGGAAAGGCCCTTGACCACGCCCCGGGCCCGGTTGGACTGAATCAGGGCGTCCACGGCGCTGTTCTGGTCGATGACCAGCAGCACCGTGGCGTAATGGTTGGCCGCCTGGGTGACCATTCCCACCACCCCCTCGGCCATCAGCACCGGCCGCCCCGCTGAGACGCCGTCGGACAGGCCCTTGTCGATGACCACGCTTTTATACCAGGCGGAGGGGTCTTTTCCGATCACCTCGGCGGCCACCAGCCGGTCCGGCTGCTGCTGGCGGAAGTTGAGCAGGCTGCGCAGCCGGCTGTTGGACAGGGCCAGCTCCACGCACCGGTTCTGGCTGGCCACGCACTCGCCCATGGCCGCCTCCAGCCGCTCGTTGGTCTGGCCCACGGAGACCAGGAAAAAGTACTGATACCAGATATCCCTGGAGAAACGGATGGCCTTGGAGACGATCTCCTGAAAAGGCCCTGTGAAGGTGGTGATGACATTTGCGGGTCCGGGGAAATAATACCTTCGGCTGCCGGATACCGTCAGAATGGTCAGGTGCAGGGCGATCAGCAGCAGCAGGCCCGCGACGGCCAGCCGATTTTTGGAAAACATGCGATCAGGTAATTACCACCTGCCTGAGGATTTCAATGCTGTCCAGTGCCCGGCCCGACCCCAGGGCCACGGTGGTCATGGGCTCATCGGTGACGGTGACGGGCAGGCCGGTCTCCTCCCGCAGCAGCTTGTCCAGGTTCTGGAGCTGGCCGCCGCCGCCCGTGAGCACGATGCCCCGGTCCACGATGTCGGCGGACAGCTCCGGCGGGGTCTGCTCCAGGGCGATCTTGACCGTCTCCACGATGGCGTCGATCTGCTCGGAAATGGCGCTGCGGACCTCTTCGGTGTCGATGGTGATGATCTTGGGAATGCCGGACACAAGGTCCCGGCCCTTGACCTCGATGGTCTGAAGGTGCTGGGGGTCAGGATATGCGTTGCCGATGGTGGTCTTGATGGTCTCTGCGGTCCGCTCGCCGATGAGCAGGTTGTACTTGCGCTTGATGTACTGGATGATGGCCGCGTCCATCTTGTCTCCGGCCACCCGGATGGAGCGGCTGTAAACGATGCCGGCAAGTGAGATGACTGCCACCTCCGTGGTGCCGCCGCCGATGTCCACCACCATGTTGCAGGTGGGCTCGGTGATGGGAAGGCCGGCGCCGATGGCCGCCGCCATGGGCTCTTCGATGAGAAACACCTCCCGGGCGCCGGCCGACTCGGCCGACTCCTTCACCGCGCGCTTTTCCACCTGGGTGATGCCCGACGGCACGGCCACGATGATCCGGGGCCGCACGAAGGTTCGCCGGTTATGCACCTTGTGGATGAAATGGCGGATCATGGCCTCGGTCACCTCGAAATCGGCGATCACGCCGTCGCGCATGGGGCGGATTGCCACGATGTTGCCCGGCGTCTTGCCCAGCATGTTCTTGGCCTCCAGGCCCACTGCCAGCACGCGGCTCTTCATCCGGTTGTCGGTTCGCACCGCCACCACGGACGGCTCGCTCAGCACAATCCCCTTGCCCTTTACATATACCAGCGTATTGGCGGTGCCCAGATCGATGGCCAGATCGTTGGAAAACATCCCCAATATTGTATCCAGAAACAGACTCATTTTACCTCTATCACTAAAATTTGATCGCCATGTTTTGATCGCCGATTTCCAAAATCTCTATCCCAGCGCGAATCCCGCCTATCCTAAAGTATGGAACGATACATCAATTCGCCCCCCTTAGCAACCATTTTCATTACCCGGTCATGGATTTCGGGCCGGAACCGCCGTATCAGACCGTTGGCCCGGCTCGGATGGACCCGGTTGGTCAGCAGGACCACGATAGCCCCCCGGGCCGCATCCATCCAGAAGGAGGTGCCCGTAAAGCCCAGATGCCCCACGGTTTCGCCTGAAAAATACCGGCCCGCGCTGCTCTCCCGCCCGGCGGGGGCGTCAAAGCCCAGTGCCCGGGGGGCGCCGGCGGGCCTTTGCAAAAAGCGGCGCAGGGTGTCCCGGGCCAGGGGGGAGGCGGTTTCGGCGCCCTGGTAAACCGCCAGCAGATGGGCCAGCAGACCGCCAACGGCCCGGGCCGTTCCGAAAAGCCCCGCCTGCCCAGCCACGCCGCCCATGACATAGGCGTTTTCATCATGGACCCGGCCGCGCAGGACCTGGCCGCGCCAGGGGCACCGCTCGGTGGCGGCAAAGGCCGCCGCCGGCCTTCCGCCCCGGTTCATGCCGGGAAAAAACAGATCCGCAAGCCCCAGGGGACCGTACACCGAAGCGGCCAGATACCGGTCCAGCGGCGCGCCGGCCAGGCGGGCCACGATCCGCTCCATCAGCATGAAGCCGATGTCGCTGTATCGGGTCCGCCGGCCGGGCGGACACTGGGGGATCTCCCTGCGCAAAAATTCCGTCAGCAGCGCCCCCCGCCGCTCCGGCGCCGCCCGGGACAGGGGCATATAATAAGGTCTGTGATCCATCAGCCCAGCCTGATGGGTCAGCAGGCTCGCAACCTGAATCGGCGCCAGCGGGCCCGATGCGAAATCGGGCAGCAGCTCGCCCAGGGGCGCGTCCAGG
>JAABTE010000062.1 GCA_011390035.1 Desulfobacteraceae bacterium
TCCGTGGCAAGGCGGACATAGGTCGGCTCGTAGGGATTGAAGGCCGACAGCGCACCCAGGTAGGTGGGCGCTTCCACGGCCACTCCGTCGCCTTTGGAGATCAGCACCTTGCCCACCCCGTCCAGCGCCCCCTGGGAACCGCTGGTCACCAGAATCTCCTCCGGCCCGGCCACAACGCCCCGCTCGGCCAGGTGGACGGACAGGGCCTCGCGCAGGGGGCCGAAGCCCTCGGTGCGATCATACTGGAAGGCCCCGGGGCCGTAGGTGTCGATCACCTCATGGGTCAGCTCGCCCATCAGGGCCATGGGAAAGCTCTCCGGGGCCGGCACGCCGCCGGCCAGAGAGATCATGCCGGGCTGGGTGGCCACCTTCAGGATCTCGCGGATCGCGTTTTCGCCCATGTTCCTGGTTCTGTCTGCCATCAGGGATTCCATCAGCATCTTTCCATCTCCTTTCAATCTTCATTCCGTCTTCATCCATCTTCATCCATCTTCATCCGTCTTCATCCATCTTCATCCGTCTTCATCCATCTTCATCCATCTTCATGCCATTTCCGCTTGCTTCCATTTGCCTGTTTCCGATGGATATGGTAGCTGTAAGGCGATGGAAAAAACAGATACAGAACCAGACTTTAAGGACCCGCACAGATGAAAGGGACGGAAGGCTCCTTATCATCCCGAAACAGGAGGCATCCCCATGACGACCACCGCCGGTGAAAACGACGCCGCCCGCTTCCGCTACCAGCGCCTGGCCGGCGAGCTGGAGACGCGGATAATGGACGGCACCTACGGGCCGGGGGAGAAGCTGCCCTCGGTGCGCCAGCTTCGCCGGAAGCTTAGCCTGAGCGTTAGCACCATCCACCAGGCATACCTGGACCTGGAGGCGGCAGGGCTCATCGAGGCCCGCCCCCGGTCCGGATATTATGTGGCGCCGGTGTCCTTAAAGCGCCTGGCCCCGCCACGCCACGAGGCCAAATCCTCGGCCCCCATCCGGGTGGAGGCGGACGCCATGGTCAACTCGGTGCTAAAGACGGCGCTGGACCCGAGCATGCTGCATCTGGGCTCGTCGGCCACCGCGCCGGAGCTGTTTCCCAGCCGGGCCTTTTCCCGAATTCTGAAGGGGTGCGCCGAAAAGACGGTGCGCTCGCTGCTCGGCTACTCCCTGGCCGAGGGCAACCCCGAGCTGCGACGCCAGGTGGCGCTGCGCACCCTGGGGGTGCTGGAGGGGGTCTGCGCGGAGGACGTGGTAATCACCAACGGCTGCTCGGAAGCGGTGACGCTGTGCCTCCAGGCGATTTTGACGCCCGGCAAGCTGCTGTTGATCGAATCGCCCACCCACTTTGGCTATTTGCAGCTCTTTCGGGCGCTGGGCATCACGGTGGTGGAGGCGCCCACCGATCCGGAGACCGGGGTGGACGTTGGGGCGGTGGCCGACATCCTGCGGCGACACCCGGTGGGGGCGGTGCTGCTGATGCCGAATTTCCACAACCCCCTGGGTGCGCTGATGCCGGATGCGGCCAAAAAGGAACTGGTCCGGATCTGCAACCGCCGCGAGGTGCCCGTCATCGAGGACGATATTTACGGGGAGATGTATTTTGAGGGAAATGACCGGCCGTCGCTTTTGAAAACCTATGACCGGAAGGATCTGGCGCTCACCTGCTCCTCATTTTCAAAGACGCTGGCGCCGGGGCTGCGCATCGGGTGGGTGATTCCGGGCCGGCGCTTCAGGGAACAGATCCTGCGCATAAAGGCCGGCACCACGGTCTGCGGCTCCACGCTGGATCAGCATCTGCTGGCCCGGTTCCTGGCCGAACCGGGGTGCGAGCGACACATGCGCCACATCCGGAGCCGCATCCGCAAGCAGGTGATCCGGATGGCGCTGGCCATTCAGAAGCACTTTCCCGAGGGCACCCGGCTGGCGGTGCCCAGGGGCGGCTCGCTGCTCTGGGCGCAACTCGATCCTTGGGTGGACGGGGCGGCGGTTTACGCGGCCGCGCTGAAAAAAAAGATCGCCATACTGCCCGGCGCGGTATGCTCCGTTTCGGGCGGCTTTTCAAACTTCATCCGCATCGGGTGCGGCTATCCCTTCACGGAGATCACGGAATCGGGCATTCGGACGCTGGGGGAGCTGATTCGGGAACAATCCGGCTCCGGCCACGCATAAAACCCGGGCGCCGCTTCACGGCGCACTCATGTGGCGCCGAGTTCCCGCCGCAGCCAGTCCCGCACCGGGCCCTCGGTGGTATAGACCCCCTTGTTATGGCCGATGGATTCCATGAACGTCTCCAGCAGGTCCGGCGGTATCTCGATGCGGGCCAGCTCCTCGGCCGCCTCCGAGTTGCGCCGGATCAGGAAGATCACCGGCGGATCCCCCCAGGTGTTGACAAC
Source organism: Desulfobacteraceae bacterium (assembly GCA_011390035.1). GTDB lineage: Bacteria > Desulfobacterota > Desulfobacteria > Desulfobacterales > JAABSP01 > JAABTE01. The sequence continues at coordinate 2,388 of JAABTE010000062.1, forward strand.
GAAGTAGTGCGAATAATCCTCCGGCGACCGGATCACATAGTTGCTCCGGGCCCAGTTGTTGCCCCACTCCAGATACAGGGTGACGGCGTCTTCCGGCGTCATCTCCCAATCGATGACATTGATCAGATCCTGGTTCTTCCGGATGTCCTCTATTCCCATCATGGCGACACCTCCCCGGCAATCGATTATCAGATCGCCTCGCGGTTTCTGAAAAAATCCAGCACATATCCGATGTGGGTCTTCATGGCGGCGTAGGCCGCGTCCGGATCATGCCGGCGGATGGCGTTGACGATGCGCGTGTGCTGATCGATGATCAACTGGATGCGCGACTGCTCTTCATAAAGGTAATACAGGTTTTCCTTGATGCCATAGAATAGAAAGTCGTAAAAGGTGCGCATGATGTGGATCTGCACCGGGTTCTTGGCCGCGTAAGACACGGCCATGTGAAAGCTCACGTCCGCCTCGGTTCCCAGCCTGCCGGAGGTCACCTCCACCGTCATTTCCTTCAGGCTGTCCTCCAGGGCCCTGATGTCCCGCTCGTCGGCGCGCCGGGCGGCCAGGGCCGCGGCATTGCACTCGATTCCCATGCGCACCTCCAGCAGGTCCTCCAGGGTGGCGTCCGGGGCCTCCATGGCCCGGGCCAGGGGGTTGGCGTCCCGGCTGTCGGGGGCGCGCACAAAGGTTCCCTGGCCCTGGCGATGGTCCAGCAGCCCCATGAACACCAGTCGCGAGATGGCGTTTCTCAGGCTGGTGCGGCTCACCGCCATGGCCTCGGCCAGCTCCCGCTCGGGCATCAGCTTCTCTCCCGGCTTGATCTGGCCCCGGTTGATCAACTCCAGAAGCTGCTCGAAAACCTGGTCCGAAATCTTCTTGGGCCTGACGGGCTTGATGACGATCGACATTTCCAATCCCTTATCCGTTTGTTCCATTGTTTGTTCGGATGCTTGCTCGAATATCCGTTGTTCCATTGTTTGCCCGAATGCTTGCCCGGATGCTTGCCCGGATGCTTGCCCGGATATCCGTTATTCCATTATTTTACGCCCGGAGAGTCCGGGCGTAAAGCTGAACCGGATGGCGCACCGCCACCCGGTCCCCGGCCCTTGAGAGCGCATCCGATATTTGCAGCATGCAGGCCGGGCATCCGGTGGCCACAACCGCCGGATCGACGGCGCGGATGTTGTCCCGCTTCCTCCGGCCGATGGCCGCAGAAGTCTGATAGTACTGCAAATTAAAGCTCCCCCCCAGCCCGCAGCACCAGTCCGACTGGGGCATCTCCACCAGCCGGCATTCCGGATTGGCCCGGATCACAATCCTCGGCTCCGCCACGACCTTCAGCGACTTTTTCAGATGGCACGGATCATGATATGTGACCACCGCCGCCCCCGCCGAACTTTCCGGCGCCGCCCCAACCCCCAGCTTCGACACCAGAAACTGATTGATGTCCATGGCCTTGGCCGCAATGGCCGATATCTTCCCCCCGTCCACGCCGTCCACCCCGTCCGCTTTGTCCACGCCGTCCACTTTGTCCACCCCGCACCGCCCCGCCATCAAGGGCCACATCTCCTTGATGGTCGAGGTGCAGGTGGCGCACGCCGTAACCAGATAATCAAAATCCCCCGGATCAAACCGCTCCAGATTCCGCCGGGTCAGCGCCCCGAAAGTTTTCAGGTCCCCCGAGGAAAGCGCCGGTATTCCGCAGCACGCCTGCCCCTCCGGCATGTAAATCCCAACGCCATGATGGTTCAAAACCGCCACCACATCCTCGGCGATCTCCGGAAAGATCTTATCCAGCAGACATCCCACATAAAACGCCACCCGAAGCCCCGAGGCCCCGGCCGCCGTGTCCAGCGCCGGCGTCCGCTCATGAAAGGGCGTTTCGGCAATGGGCCTGAAATGCCGCCCCCCTATAAGCGGCGACACGAACCGGGCGCACGAGGTGCCCACCAGGTCGTTCACCGGCCGGGTAAAATACTTCTGAAACCGGCTCCCCCAGGCCACCAGCCGATCAAACCGCTCCGGATGCGCCAGCATCCCCCGCAGCGCCGCCCGCTTAATCGGACTCAACCCCATGTACCCGGCCAGAATCGCCCGGGCCTTGATGAAGATATCCAGCACCCGGACGCCGCTGGGGCAGTTGGCGGCGCAGGAGCCGCACAGCAGGCACCGGTTCAGCCTTTCCGCCACCCCGGCAGGGTCATCGAACATCTCCCGCCCCAGGCCGTCCAGCAGGGCCAGCTTGCCCCGGGCCACGTCCGCCTCGCGCCCCGTCTCCTCGAACAGCGGGCAGACGGACTGGCACATGCCGCACTTCATGCAGACTGTCAGTTGCTCCTCGAGTTCCTTCAGCATCAGGGCCAGTCGCTTCATATCCGACATGATCACACCCCCGCCCCGGCGGCGCCGGATTCTGGTTTCCCGGATTCTGGTTCCCCGGATTTAAGATCACCGGATTTAAAATCACCGGATTTGAGATCACCGGATTTAAAATCCAAGGATGCCTCAGCGCGGCCGATGATTTTAGAGGGATTGAGAATGTTCTTCGGATCCACGGCCGACTTGAGTCGGCGGGAAAAAACCAGCGCCCCGGGCCCCGTCTCCCGCTCCATGAACCCGGACTTTGCCGTGCCGATGCCGTGCTCGCCGGACAGGGTGCCGCCCATGGAAAGGGCCGCGTCGAAGATGTCCGAGATGGCTCGCTCCACCCGGCGCCACTCCTTCGCGTCCCGCTTGTCCGTGAGGATGGTCGGGTGCAGGTTGCCGTCTCCGGCGTGGCCGAAGGTGCCGATGGAAAGATCATGCTTTTTGGCGATGGCCTCAAGCTCCCGCACCATGTCCGGAATCCGGCTGCGGGGCACGGTGGCGTCCTCCAGCACCAGGGTGGGCCGGAGCTTGGCAAGGGCCGACAGGGCGCTGCGCCGGGCCTCCCACACCCGGTCCCGCTCGGCGTCGTCTGCGGCCACGCGGATGCCGGCCGCGCCATGCTTTCGGCAGATCGCCTCCACCTTTTCCGCGTCCTCGGCCACCTGGGCCGGATGGCCATCCACCTCGATGAGCAGCAGGGCGGCGGCGTCCTCGGGAAGGCCGGCGTGGCTGTAAGCCTCCACGGCGCGGATGGTGAAGTTGTCCATGAACTCCAGGGTGGCCGGCACCACCCGGTCGGCGATGATGGCCGAAACGGCGCGGGAGGCGTCGTCCATGCGGTTGAACACTGCGATCATGGCCCGCCGGTCCGCCGGCGGCGGGATCAGCTTCAGGATGATCTCGGAGATCACCCCCAAAGTTCCCTCGGAGCCGACCATCAGCCCCGTCAGGTTGTAGCCGGTGACGCACTTGACGGTTCGGGAGCCGGTCTTTACAAGGTTGCCCGGGGCGTCGTAAAATTCAAGGCCCATCACATAATCCCGGGTCACGCCGTATTTCAGCCCCCGCAGGCCGCCGGCGTTTTCCGCCACATTGCCCCCCAGGGTGGAAACGGCCTGGCTTCCCGGATCGGGCGGATAGAACAGGCCCCGGGCCGCCACCGCCGCTGCCAGCTTCGCCGTGACCACGCCCGGCTGGACACGGGCGTACATGTCCGCGGCGTTGATTTCCAGGATTTTATTCAGCCCGTTGGTGAGCACCACCACCCCATCCGGCTCCGGGATGGTCCCGCCGCTCAGGTTGGTTCCTGCGCCCCTCGCCGTCAGGGGCAGCCCGTTTTCATTGCACAGCGCCGCGATGCGGCCCAGCATCTCCGGCGCCACGGGCCGCGCCACCACCCCCGGCGCCACCGGAGCCAGCACGGCCGCGTCATAAGAATAGGTAACCAGATCCGCCTTATCGGTAAAGACGTTCCCCGCGCCGACGATGGCCGTCAACTCCCGGATCACTTTTTTCTCGATCATGCCCTCTCCTCAATGGCCCTTGATGGTTTCTCTAAAATTGGTATTACCTTTGTATTTTCAGCCATTTTCACTGCCGCGCCACCTTACTGACCTTGTCTTTCATCCTAATTTAACAGCATAATATTATTTTTTCAAGCTTTTTTTATTTTCCCCTTGACAAACCATGGGCACCTATCATACATATGGTATTACCAATTGAATGGAGACAATGCCATGATCCGAACAGCACCCATTTCCACAAATGCCAACACAGGACGCCCCCGGAGGACGCCAGCCGGATATCGCGGCATCTTGACACCGCCGGCGGGCATCCGGTTGGCGGCGTTCCGGCTGGCGGCGTTCCAACTGGCGACATTCCAACTGGCGATGTTCCAACTGGCGACGTTCCAACTGGCGAAGTTCCGGCTGACGAAGTTCCGGCTGGGGATCATCCTGCTTGGGACCTTCCTGTCAGTGATTATCCGGCCAGTGACAGCGCCGGCATCCTCGCCAACGCCGTCCGCCGCCAGGCCGGTTGTTCTGATCATCGAAAGCTACCACGCCGAATACCCCTGGGACATCAGTTATAAGGAGGGGCTTCGGGAGGTCCTGGGGGACGCGGTCGAGTTCGTCTCCTTTGAAATGGACACCAAGCGCCTGCCGGCCGCCGATCACCCGGAAATGGCCGAAAAGGCATGGCAACGCTATCGGCAAGTGTCGCCCCGCCTGGTCATCCTCGGAGACGACAACGCCGTTCGCCTGCTGGCGGACCGGTTTCGGACCACGGACACGCCGGTGGTCTTCCTCGGCCTCAATCGCAATCCCCGGGATTACGGCCTGGCCCGGGCATCCAACATCACCGGCGTGCTGGAGCGGCCGTTGCTGCGGCGCTCCATCGTCATGGTTGATGACATTTTATCCGCCAACGGCCGACAGACCCGAAAGATCCTTGTGCTTTTCGACTCCGGCACCACCTCCCAGGTGATCCTCGACGAGGAGTTCCATGGGCGGCTCCGGGCCGACATCCGGGGGATCGAAGTTCATCTGCGGCTGATCGGGAAAAAGGAGGAATGGACCCAAACCGTATCCGCCGCGGCCGATAACGGCTTCGACGCCATCGTGGTGGGGCTGTATCACACCCTGACCGATGAGGACGGCCATCACGCGGACCCGGAGGCCCTCATCCGATGGACCGCCGCCAACGCGCCCGCGCCGCCCTTCGGCTTCTGGGATTTTTCCGTGGGGGCGGACATGACCATCGGCGGGCTGGTGCTCTTCGGCCGCATCCAGGGGCAGATGGCCGGCCAGATCGCCGCTCGGATCCTTTCGGGCGAATCGCCGGAACACATCCGGCCCGTCACCGCGGAAAAAGGGCGCCTGTATTTCAGCCGCGCCCAGTTGGAAAAATGGCGCATGAGCCTGCCGCCCAGCATAGAGCGGCGGGCGAGCTTCGCGCCTTGAATATCATCCTCAAGGAAGGGAGGTGATTCGGCTCTTTTTGCAGTATCCGGCATTGCGCGACTTGTCTGGCTAAAACCTATTTCATCCAACCCGCATCCCAAAAAAGGAGAACCCGATGAAACGAAAGCTCATGTTGGCCCTTGGCATCCTCCTGGCGATCTGTCTGATCGCCAACTACGCAATGGCCGCGGAAAAGCGCGGCAAGTTCGGAGAAGACCCCCGGGCCGAGGTGGCAAAACGCATCAAGTTCAAGCCGTCCGATGAGAAGATCCGCTGGAAGATGGTCATGCCCTGGTCCAAGGGCCTGCTCTTTTACGACATCGCCTCCCATTTCTGCGACAGCGTCCGGCTGGCCTCCGCCGGCCGCCTGGACATCAAGCCCTTTTCCGCCGACGAGCTGGTGCCGGCCATGCAGTCCTTCGACGCGGTGAGCAAGGGCTCCGCGGACGCGGGCCACGACTGGCCCGGATACTGGAAGGGCAAGGACGAGGCATTCGTGGCCTTCGCCTCCGTTCCCATGGGACTCGACGGCGAGGGATACAACATCTGGCTGTACGAAAAGGGCGGCATGGAGATGATGCAGGAGCTGTACGGCAAGTTCAACCTCTTCGCCCTGCCGGGCGGCCAGTGCGGCCAGGAGATGGGCTTCTTTTCCAACAAGCGCGCCACCAAGCTGGAAGATTTCAAGGGCATGCGCGTGCGGACGCCGGGCTGGACCATGGACATTCTCAACCGCATGGGCGCCTCCGTCAGCCCGCTGCCGGGGGGCGAGGTCTATCTGGCCCTGGAGCGGGGCGTGATCGACGCCGCGGAGTTCTCCTCGCCGGCCATCAACTACCCCATGGGCTTTGACGAGATCACAAAGTACGTCATTCAGCCAGGCGTGCATCAGCCGGGCATCCAGTGCGCCCTGTTCTTCAACATGGATTCTTACAACAAGCTCCCCGAGGACCTCAAGTGGATCGTGGACATCTGCGCAAGGGAGACCCAGTTGTGGGCCTATAACTGGATCAACGGCCTTAACGCCGAGGCCATCCGCCGGTTCAAAGAGAAGGTGGAGATCGTGAAGATGGACCGCGAGACCATCATCGAGTTCACCAAGGTGGCCCGGGACTATCTGGAAGAGTTGAAGACCGCCCATCCCTTTGTAAAGAAGGTGCTCGATTCCCAGGAGGAGTTCAAGGTTTCCTTCGCCGACTGGCGCGACGCCCGCATCGGCGCCAGCCCCTGGCCCTACGATACCATCATCAACGAGGGACGGATCGACGAGTGCATGAAATAGGCATCGGCGCGGTTTTCATCGCGCTCATCGGCTGATTGTCAACAAAGGGGCTCCGCGCCGGCGGCCACGCCCGGCGCGACCCCAAACTCAAACATCCCAAGAGGAGACCTTCCATCATGCTCAACGCGGTTATCAGGGGCATCGATGTCTTCGTGGAAAAGCAGGGGCAGATCACCTCCTTTCTGATCTATCCCCTCCTGATCGTCATCATATACGAAGTCTTCATGCGCTATGTGTTCAACGCCCCCACGATCTGGGGCTTCGAGGTCACGGCCTTTCTGTACGGCCTGCACTACATGCTGGGGCTGTCCTACATGGAAAACGCCGACGGCCACGTGAAGGTGGACATCGTCACCGGCCGCCTGTCCACCCGGACCCAGGCGATCCTGGGCATCATCGCCTATCTTTGCATATTCGGCCCCGTCTTTTTCTTCATGACCTGGGGATCCATCACGTTCGCCCACACCGCCACGGTGACAAACGAGCTGAACTCCACCTCCTGGGCCCCGCCCATCTGGCCGTTCAAGATCGCCATGGCGCTGAGTTTTCTTTTCCTGTTCGTGCAGGGCGCTTCCAACATGCTCAAGCACGTCCGGACGCTGATCACCCCCCAAACCGACCGTTCCGCGTAAAGAGGTGCGACCATGAGTCTTGAAATGATGACCATCGCCATGTTCGGCGCGCTGATTCTGCTCATCCTGATGGGCCATCCCCTGGCCTTCACGCTGGCCGCCGTCGCCACCGTGTTCGGACTTATCGACAACGGCTGGAACGTGCAGGCCCTGTTCGACATGTTCGCCAACAACACCTGGGGCCTGATGAACAACTATGTGCTGGTGGCCATACCCCTGTTCATCCTCATGGCCCAGTTGCTGGACCGGTCCGAGGTGGCCAACCAGCTCTTCGAGGCCCTGTACGTGGTGCTCGGCGGCATCAAGGGCGGCCTGGGCCTGGCCGTGGTAATGGTCTGCACGGTGTTCGCCGCCACCACCGGCATCATCGGCGCCTCCGTGGTGGCCATGGGCCTGCTGGCCACGCCGGCGCTGATAAACAAAAACTACCAGAAGGAGATGACCGCCGGCATCATCTGCGCCTCCGGCACCCTGGGCATCCTGATCCCCCCGAGCATCATGATGGTGGTGTACGGCGGACTGACCGGCCTGAAGGAAACATCGGTGGGCAACCTGTTCGCCGGCGCCATCTTTCCCGGCCTGATCCTGGCCGGGCTTTATTTCCTCTACATCCTCCTGCGGTGCAATATCAACCCGACCCTGGGGCCGCCCATCAGCCGGGAGGAGGCCAACAAGTGGTCCGCCCGGAAAAAGTGGATCATCACCTTAAAATCGCTGATCCCGCCCCTGGCCCTCATCCTGGCGGTGATGGGCACCATCCTGGCCGGCGTGGCCACGCCCACGGAGGCGGCGGGCCTGGGCGCCCTGGGCGCCCTGGCGCTGGCCGCTGCCAACGGGAAGCTGAACTGGACGGTACTCAAGCAGGCCAGCTTTTCCACCATGAAGACCACCGCCATGGTGATGATGCTCTTCATCGGCGGCAAGTTCTTCTCCACCGTCTTTTTGTCCATGGGCGGCGGCGACGTGGTGGCCGACCTGATGATCGGCGGCGGCCTGAGCCGATGGACGGTTCTGTTCATCATGATGGTCATCGTCTTTGTCATGGGAATGTTCATCGACTGGGCGGCCATCCTGCTCATCACTGTGCCCATTTTCATGCCCATCGTCATCGAGCTGGACTTCAACCCGCTGTGGTTTTCCATCCTCATGTGCGTCAACCTCCAGACATCCTTTATCACACCGCCCTTCGGCTACGCCCTGTTCTACTTCGCCGGCGTGGCGCCCAAGGGCTACACCATGATGCACATCTACCGGGGCATAATGCCGTTCGTGATATTGCAGCTTATCGGACTGGCGATTCTGACCCTGTTCCCGGCCCTGAT
>JAABTE010000063.1 GCA_011390035.1 Desulfobacteraceae bacterium
CCAGAAACTTAAGTGGCTGATGTTCTTCAGGGTGCTTTTTTCCACCCTGCTGCTGGGCTCCACCGCCATTTTGCAACTGGGGCGCGCGTCCTCTCCGTTCCTCACCCCCCTTTTGCTGCTTTATGGCCTCATCGGCGGGATCTTCGTTCTTTCCTTCATCTATTCGGTACTCATTTACCGGGCTCGCCGGCTGGCGTTGTTCGCCTATGTTCAGATCGCCGGAGACACCCTCGCCGTCACCCTGATCATCTTTCTCACCGGCAGCTTTTCCAGTCTCTTTTCCTTTCTGTATCTCGTGGTGATCATCTACGCCAGCATGCTGATCCATCGCCGGGGCGCCATGGTGATGGCGGTGTTGAGCATCCTCCAGTACGGGTTGATGATCGATCTTGAGTTCTATGGCCTGCTGACGCCCTACGGCCTTGAAAAGGGGCTGGCCATCGCCGATTTCACGGCCGGGCAGGTGCTGTACAAGATCCTGGCCATGATCATGGCATGTTTCGCCGTGGCCTTTCTCAGCGGGCTGCTTTCCGAGCAGGCCCGGCGCACCCGGCGGGAGCTTTCCATCATGGAGTCCCATGTCAAGCGGGTGGAGAAGATGGCCGCCGTGGGGGAGATGGCCGCCGGGCTGGCCCATGAGATCAAGAACCCGCTGGCCTCCCTGCGGGGCGCCATCCAGATGCTCAGGGACGGGCTGCCAAAGGATGATGACAACATCATGCTCATGCAAATCATCCTGCGGGAGGCGGATCGGCTCAACGCCCTGGTGCAGGATTTTCTGATGTTCGCCCGGCCCCCGGCGGGGCGCTCCCAGCCGGTTCGGCTGGCCGGAGCGGTGTCGGAGATTGTGGCCCTGTTCGAGCGCGACGCCGGGGGGGAGGCAGGGCTGGTAATTGACGTCCGGATACCGGAGGACCTGTGGATCGAGATGGACCCGGCCCACCTGCGGCAGATTGTGTGGAACCTGCTGCTCAACGCCGGGGAGGCCATCGATATGGACGGGGCCGCATCCGGCCGCATCGAGATCAGCGCATGGCGCCAGAAGCCCCAAAGGGTCGTGATGTCGGTTTCGGACAACGGCCGGGGCATGGACGCCGAAACCCTTGCCGGCATCTTCGATCCGTTTTTTACCACCAAGCCCAACGGCACCGGGCTGGGCCTGTCCATTGTCCATCGGATCATCGAATCCTATGAAAGCTGGCTGGATGTGGAGAGCCGGCCCGGGGAAGGCGCCCGCTTTCTGCTGGGTCTCAAGGCCGCCGAGGCCGCCGCCGGCGCCGGGGATCGCCCGGACCGCGCGATGGGCGCTTGACATTCGGAACGATCTGATTTAAAAATCCGCATTTTAAAAGGGAATCGCAAGCATGAAAGTCATTGAAACCATCGCTGAAATGCAGGCCCACGCCGATACGATCCGCATGGGCGGCGGACGCATCGCCCTGGTGCCCACCATGGGGTACCTGCACGCGGGGCATCTGTCGCTTGCGGCCATTGGCGGTCGTCACGCCGATAACGTGGTGATGAGCATCTTTGTCAATCCCGCGCAGTTCGGACCGGGAGAGGATCTGGATGCCTACCCCCGAAATTTCGAGCGGGACCGGTCCATGGCGGCCGACGCAGGGGTGGATGTGATCTTCGCCCCGCCCGCCTCGGAGATCTATCCGGACGGGTATCAGACCCACGTCGTCCTGGCGGAGCTGCCCGGCCATCTCTGCGGGCGCTCCCGGCCCACCCATTTCAGGGGGGTGGCCACGGTGGTGACCAAGCTGTTTAACATCGTCAAGCCCCACGTGGCGGTCTTCGGCCGGAAGGATTACCAGCAACTGCTGGTGGTGCGGCGGCTCGTTCGGGATCTGAATTTCGACATCCGGATCATCGGCGGCCAGATCGTCCGGGAGGCCGACGGCCTGGCCATGAGTTCCAGAAACGCCTACCTGGACCCCAGGCGGCGCCACAGCGCCCTGTCCCTTTCCCGGGCCCTTGAAAAGGCCCGGGAAATGGTTCGATCGGGCGTTGCCGATCCGGCCCGGGTGATCGGCGCGGCGGAGGCCGAGATCCGCTCCTGTCCGGACACGGTCATCGACTACATCGAGATCCGGGACGCCGAGACCCTCGGGCCGGTGGAGACCATCGACCGCCCCGCGCTGATGGCCCTGGCGGTGAAGGTGGGAAAGCCTCGGCTGATCGACAATTGCATTTTGACGCCCTGACCCGTTTTTTTTCCGATCATACCTTTTATCAGAGGAGAACTCCCAATGGGTAATGAGACTTATCTTTTTACCTCCGAATCGGTGACCGAGGGACACCCGGACAAGGTGGCCGACGCCGTTTCGGACAGCATCCTGGACGCCATCATGGCCCAGGACAGGAACTGCCGGGTGGCCTGCGAAACCCTGGTGACCACTGGCCTTGCCTTCATCGCGGGCGAGATCACCACGGACTGTTACGTCGATATGCCCCATGTGGCCCGCGAAACCATCCGGGACATCGGCTACCATTCCTCCCAGATGGGCTTTGACTGGCAGACATGCTCGGTGATCACCAGCATCGACCAGCAGTCCCCGGACATCGCCCAGGGCACCACCGCCAAGATGGGCATGGACCAGGGGGCGGGGGACCAGGGGCTGATGTTCGGCTTTGCCTGCGACGAGACGCCGGAGATGATGCCCATGCCCATCATCTTCGCCCACAAGCTGTGCCAGCGGCTGACCACGGTGCGCAAGAACGGCGCCCTGGACTTTCTGCGGCCGGACGGCAAGTCCCAGGTGACCATCGAGTATGAAAACGGCGCCCCCAGGCGGGTGGACACGGTGGTGATCGCGGCCCAGCACAAGCCGGACGTGAGCCATGCCGACCTGAAGGAGGCCATCATCGAGGAGGTGATCAAGAAGGTGATTCCCCGGAACATGGTGGACGGTGACACCCGATATTACATCAACGCCACGGGCCGGTTCGTCATCGGCGGGCCCATGGGCGACTGTGGCCTCACCGGCCGGAAGATCATCGTTGACACCTATGGCGGCCAGGGCAGCCACGGCGGCGGATGCTTCTCCGGAAAGGATCCGTCCAAGGTGGACCGCAGCGGTTCCTACATGGCCCGCCACATCGCCAAGAATGTCGTGGCCGCCGGCGTTGCCAAAAAATGCGAGGTTCAGATCGCCTACGCCATCGGCGTGGCCCGGCCGGTTTCCGTGCTGGTGGATCTGATGGGCACCGGCAAGATTCCGCATCGTCGGGTCCGGGATATCGTGACCGAGGTGTTTGACCTGCGGCCCCGGGCCATCATCGAATACCTGGACCTTCTGCGCCCCATCTACCGCAAGACGGCAGCCTATGGCCACTTCGGAAGAACCGAGCCGGAGTTTACCTGGGAGCACACCAACATGGCCGACGTCATCCGGGAAAAGGCCGGTATTTAATCCCGGTTTTTACTAAAAAAAAGGAATGCGAACCAAAATGGAATACGATGTCAAGGATATGGGCCTGGCCGATCAGGGCGCGGGCCGGATCGAATGGGCCACTCAGAGCATGCCGGTGCTGAACCGCATCCGGAAGCGCTTCGCCGATGAGCGCCCCCTGGCCGGGGCCACCCTGGCCGCCTGCCTGCATGTGACCACCGAGACCGCCGCCCTGATGCGAACCCTGGCCGCCGGCGGCGCCAGGGTGCTGCTGTGCGCCTCCAACCCCTTGAGTACCCAGGACGACGTGGCCGCCGCCCTGGTGAAAAACGACGCCATCCCGGTGTTTGCCATCAAGGGCGAGGATCACGAAACCTATTACCGCCACATCAACGCGGTGCTGGACGCAAAGCCCCAGTACACCATGGATGATGGCGCGGACCTGGTCTCCACCCTCCACTCGGATCGGTCGGAACTGGTGGGCGGCGTGAAGGGCGGCACCGAGGAGACCACCACCGGCATCATCCGGTTAAAAAGCATGGCCGCGGACGGGGCGCTCAAGTACCCCATCATCGCCGTCAACGACGCCCGCACAAAACACTTTTTCGACAACCGCTACGGCACCGGCCAGAGTACCATCGACGGCATCATCCGCGCCACCAACCGGCTGCTGGCCGGTTCCATCTTCGTGGTGTGCGGATACGGCTGGTGCGGCCGGGGGCTGGCCATGCGGGCCCGGGGGATGGGGGCCAACGTGATCGTCACCGAGGTGGATCCCACCGCGGCCCTCGAGGCGGTGATGGACGGCTTTTCCGTGATGCCCATGGACGAGGCGGCCCGGGCGGGCCACTTTTTCTGCACCGTCACCGGCAACATCAACGTCATCCGCAAGGATCATTTCGCGATGATGCGGGATGGCGCCATCGTGGCCAACTCAGGCCACTTCAACGTGGAGCTGGACCTTGAGGGGCTGGCGGCAATCACCCGGTCCCGGCGGGTCATCCGGCCCTTTGTCGAGGAGTACGCGCTGGAAAACGGCCGCAGCGTCAACGTGCTGGGGGAGGGCCGGCTGGTCAACCTGGCCGCCGCGGAGGGGCATCCGTCCAGCGTGATGGACATGAGCTTTGCCAACCAGGCCCTGGGGATGGAATACCTGATCCAATCCGGCGCCGGCCTCGAAAACCGGGTTTATCCGGTGCCCGAGGCCATCGACCGCCGGATCGCCCAGGAGAAGCTGGCGGCCATGGAGGTTAATATCGACCGGCTCACGCCGGAGCAGGAGAAGTATCTGGCATCCTGGAACATGGGCACGTAATCCGCCCGCTTTTCCGTCGGAATGAATACCGCGTCCCGGCCGCCCGTCGGCGGCTGGGACATGAAGCCCCGGCGGCCTCCCATGAGCATTTTACCCTTGACACTTCGGGGCGTTTTTTCTTACTTATTGAACCAGTCGCGTTTTTGGCGGCTTGCCCGCCTTCCGTCAACCCATCGGCGCCCGATTCGGCGGTCCCGGTTCAAGGAGACCAGATGATCATCACATGTCAAGGCTGTCAGGCCCGGTTCCATATGGACGATAAGCGCATAAGGCCGGAAGGGGCCAAGGTCCGGTGTTCCAAATGCCGTCAGACCTTTGTTGTCCATCCGCCCGCTCCGCCGGATGTTGTCCATCCGCCGGAGCCGCCGGAGACGGCGGCGCATGATGAAACCCTTCCCATTGGCACCCATCGGCCCCAGGCGGCGCATGAGGATGATTACGGGCCTGAAGAGACCATTGCCATCGGCGGCTTCCCGTCGGGCACTATGGACGGGGCGGCATGGGAAGAGTCGGCCGAGGAGCCGGATCTGACCGTGGCTCTTCCCTATCCTCGATCCGCTTCCCGGGAAGACGCCGGGGAGGGCGGGGCGGCGGCCATGGCGTCGATGCCGGGCGCGGGGCCGGCGCCGATTCCTCCCGGCGGCCGCCAGGGGGGCCCTGCGGCCGGCTCAACGACCGGCTCAACGGCCAGTTCAACGACCGGTTCAACGACCAGTTCAACGACCGGTTCAACGACCAGTTCCACAGCCGATTTGACACGGGGCTCCGCCGCTCCGGGCACCCCCGCCAGGCGGCAGATCCGCTATGTGCCCTTTCACCGGAAGCTGATCTATTTCGCCGTCATCATCATCCTGGCCATCGGGGTGGTGGCCGTGCCGGTGGAGATGTACCGGCCCATCCTGGAGCTGAAAAAGCTGATCGGCAACGCCCGTTCCCTGCTCTCCGGCACGGAGGCCGCGTTTCTTTCCGAGGAGCTGGCGCGGATGAACCACTTCGCCCTTTCCACGCTGCCGGAAACCCACCGGAACTACGACCGCATGGGCACCTATTATTACCTTGCCTTCAACATGCTGCTGATGGAATCGGAGATTCCGCCGGAAAGCCAGGTGCGCCAGCGGGCCGGGCTGACCGGGGATGATTTCGATTACGCCACCTTGCGCCTTGCCGCCGAATTCTGGCGGCGGGCCTTTGCCGATGATCCGGGCATCCGGGAGCTGTTCGCCAAGTACAAGATGATCCTGCGGGACGCCAAGCAGAACGCCAGGGCCGCCGGCTTCCGGGTGGCCGATATCTACATCATGATCGACACCGGCCGCAGGACCGGCTTTTTTGAAAACAACATCGCCTTTTTGCTGGACGGCTACGGCTGGTGGGAGGAGCCCTCCTACGCGGGCGAGCCCTTCGAGATCAAGCCGGCCAACGCCCGATGGCGGGAACTTGCCCTGGCCGACAAGACGGGATTTGAAAACTCGAATATCGCCGATCCGAACAACTGGTACCTGCCCCACTTCGCCAAGGACGAGTGGGGGCTCTGGTTCAGCGTCTGGCTCACGAAAAAAACCGGCGCCGCGCATAACGCCTTCACCATCGATTTTGACGCCTCCAGCGTGAAAAAGCTGCTGATGGAGATCGCCGGGATCGTGGGCACGCTGATCCTGGTGCTGGCGGTCCTCGTGTTTTTCATCGCAAGGTGGCTCAGCGGCCAGGTGATTAAGCCGATTACCGAGCTGACCCGGGGCGCCAACGAGGTTTCCCGGGGCAATTACGACTACCTGGTGCCGGTGCTGAAGGAGGATGAGTTCGGCGATCTGACCCGCCACTTCAACCAGATGACCCAGGGGCAGAAGGAGCGGCTCAACCTGATGGAGACGCTCAAGAAGTTCCTGTCCGAGGAGCTGGCGGAGATGGCGGCCACAAGCGGCATCGTCATCGGTGGCCAGAAGGCCTACTGCACGGTGATGTTCACCGATTTTGCCGGCTTTTCCACCATTACCCAGCACATGAACGCCACCGAGTCGGTGAATGTGCTAAACGCCTACTTCGAGAGCCTGATTCCCATCATTAAAAAATACGGCGGGTTCCCGGACAAGTACATCGGCGACGCCATCGTGGCCCTGTTCGGGGCGCCGGTGAAGCTGGAGGACCATGCGGAGCGCGCCGTGGCCTGCGCCGTGGAGATGCAGTGGAAGATGCGGGAATTGAATCGGGAGCGCCGGCGCCAGGGCAAGACGGTCTTCGAGATGCGCGTCGGCCTGAACAGCGGCGAGGTGCTGGCCGGCGCCATCGGGTGCGATCAGAAGCTCGAGTACACCTCCATCGGCGAGACCACCAACCTTGCCAACCGCATGGAATCGATCTGCGAGATCGGCCATGTGATGATTGCAGAGGGCACCTACACGCGCATCAAGGACATCTTCTTCCGGGGGGCCTATATCTCGGTGACCCCCAGGCGGATGAGGGTGAAGGGATACCCGGAGCCGGTGGCCACCTATCGCATATGGGTGGACAACATTGAGATCGCAAAGGACCCGGATGCCAGGGACAACCGGGGGTTTTACATATATAAAGAGACGGACCACCAGATCAAGCATTCGCCGGATGAGGTGAAGGATCGCATGTTCGAATCCGAGGCCCGCTTTCTTTAAGCGGCGCCTTTGGCGGCTTCCGTCAACCCGTCCGCTTAACCGGCTGATCCGCCTCCCATGAAAGCGGCGCGATCCGCGCAATGGCGCGTCCGGGGGCCGGACCGACTGTTTGAAGATGGGCCATGATGGCCGCGTTGTGGTCCGGCGAGACAAACCGCGCCCCGTCGGCGAAGATGATCGCTGTGCGGCGGGGCGGCCCCGGGCTCAGATGCTTTCTCAGGTGAAGATACAGATCCAGGTCCGCCGCCGGCGTCTCCTCGTCCGCCACCAGGGCGAAGCCCGTCCGCAGGTTGGGCGCGATCACCGACATGAAGCCGGGGTTGTCCCGGTTGTGATAGGTGTGGATGAAGGCGCAGCCCATGCGCCGGGCCAGGGCGATCTCGTCCATTTTCAGAAGCGAGACCAGCCCGCAGCCCCGGAAGGCCGGCATCGTCATGGTGTTGACAATGGCGCAGAAGCGCTCGCCGTTTTTCAGGGTGCCGATGAAATCCCACTTGTACCCGGCGTCCAGCAAGCCTTCAGGGTCGCCGTGGGGCATCAGCCGCAGCTTGATCAGATGCATGGCGAGGTCGGTTGACAGGTCCACGTCCTCCCATAGCCCCTCCCAGTCGTCGGCCATCATGTCCGTTAGCGTTTCAAACTGATTGTAGTACCCGTCTATTTCACAGGTCAGATTGCCCGCCGACTCGAAGGCCCGGACGTTTTCCGGATCGAGGTAGCTGTCAAGCCGCCGCGTGGTGACGATCAGCTCCGGAACCGCCGTCATGCCCAGCCGCCGCCGGCACCGCTGCGCGCAGGAGGCGCGTTTTTGTTCATAATCGGGATCAGCCATTCACCCTCCGTTTTCGCGGCCAAAGAATGTCGAAAACCGGCGGCCGGACCCATGGGCGCCGCTTTCCGGCATGTTCAATGGCGAGCATATCCGGCCCTCCCGCGGGCCGTCAACAAAATTTTAGTCTTGAAGCCATTGAAAAAATATTCTAAATATAACTGAATGGCTGGGCGACCGGCCCCAAACGGCGCCGGTTCGGCGCCATCTAACGCGAACGGGTACGGATGAAAAAACTGTCGCACACCCTGGTATCCATCCTGAACATCAGACCGGGCGAGGAACGCGCCGTGATCCTGATGTTCATCCATTCCTTCTTTCTCGGGGTGGCCGCCATCTTTCTGGGCACGGCCTCCTACGCCCTGTTCCTGGCCAAGTTCGACGCCAGGATCCTGCCATGGGTCTATATCATCGCCGCGGTGGTCAACACGGCGCTGGGCTATGTCTATTCCCGGTTCGAAAGGCGCCTGTCCCTTCCGGGGCTGCTGAGGGCCACCGTTATTTTCCTGCTGGCCGCCGTAGGGTTGCTGTATCTTGCCATGGCCTCCATCGACTCCAGATGGACGGTGATGGCCCTGATCATCTGCTACAATGTTTTCACGGTCCTGGCCAACCTGGAGTTCTGGGGCCTTGCGGGTCATCTGCTCAACGTGCGCCAGGGAAAGCGGCTGTTCGGCCTCATCGGCTCCGGGTGGGTGACGGCGGCCATCATCGGCGGCCTGTCCGTGCCCCATTTCGTGGACCTTATGGGAACGGTTCACCTGCTCAGCTTCTCCACCGTCGCCATGGTTCTGTGCCTCGGGGTGCTGATTTACACCACCCGGGTCTTTTCCCATCAGCTCGGTTTTTCCAAAGGGGAGGGCGACGGCGCGGATGGGAGCGGGGAAAGTCCGTTCAAGGACCGCTATCTGCGCTTTGTCTTTGTCGTGGCCGCCTTTTCCATCTTCGGCTATTACCTGCTCGATTATATTTTTTACGACCTGGTGGAGGCGGCCCACACGCTGCCTGGGGCGGAAAACGCCGACGAAACCTCCCTGGCCGCGTTCCTGGGCGTGTTCTACGCCCTGTTCCGGGTCTTCAGCCTGGTCAACAACACCCTTTTGTACGGCCGCCTGATCAACCGCTTCGGCATCGGCCTGGGGCTGCTGGCGGTGCCGGTCACGGCGGCCGCGGGCCTGACGGCGGGGCTGATCACCAATTTTTTTGTTCCGGTGAATAACGCCTTCTTCTGGGTCGTGGTGGGCGCCAAGCTCTTCGACGAGGTCTTTCGGGTCTCCATCGAGGAGCCGTCCATGCGGATTCTGTACCAGCCAATCCCGGCGGGCCAGCGGCTGCGGGCCCAGGCGGCCAACGAGACCATGGTGGAGACCATCGCCGGCGCCGCCGCCGGCCTCGTGCTGCTGTTTCTCACCTCGGTTCTGAAGCTGGCGTCCGTTCACCTGATGTTCGTGCTGTTTGTACTGGTGATCGGCTGGATCACCATGGCCTCGGCGCTGCGCAAGGAATACACCGTGGTGCTGACCCGGGCCCTGCGCAAGCGCGCCAGCCTCGACGTGGAGACCCTGCTGCGGGACGCCAAGAGCCGGGAGGTTCTCAAGGAGCGGCTTTACAGCAACGTGCCGGGGGAGGCCATCTACTGCCTGGATCTGCTCGAGGAGATCGAGCACGAGCAGGTGGGCGAGCTGATGACCGGCCTTCTGCAACACAAT
This sequence comes from Desulfobacteraceae bacterium, assembly GCA_011390035.1. Taxonomy (GTDB): domain Bacteria; phylum Desulfobacterota; class Desulfobacteria; order Desulfobacterales; family JAABSP01; genus JAABTE01. The sequence goes on from JAABTE010000063.1 coordinate 9,897, forward strand.
TCCCCAGAGGTGCGCCGGCATGTTCTGCATCGAATGGAAACCCTTTCCACCCCCGGCGCCCTGAATCCCATCAACGCGATGCTGCGGCTGGAGACCGATCCGGTGGTGAGGGGCCAGGCCCTGCGGACCCTGTGCGCCCTGTCTGGCGCCGAGGCCTTCGAAACCGTCTATCCCCATCTGGAAGACGAGGAAATCGACACCCGCCAGGGGGCCATGATCGGGCTGCTGCGCTATGGCGGCATTGAGGGGATGCTCTCGGCGGGCAAGCATCTGCATCTGATGCAGGAGTCAAAGATCCCGTCGGACCGGCAACTGGCCGCCAAGGTACTCGGAGAGGTGGGCACGGCCAGCTTCTATCGGCCCCTGCTCAAGCTGATGCGGGACGACAACGTGGCGGTGCAGCGAACGGCCATTGTTTCCGCGGGGATGCTCAAGAATCCGAAGCTGCTGCCTCCCCTGGTGGAAAAGTTTTCCATCCCTTCGCTGCGGAGCCTTGCGGTGTCGGCGGTGGTGGCCTTTGGCGAGCCGGTGCTGCCGGAGCTGGCCCGGCTGCTGGGCCAGGAGGTCCAGCCCCGGGAGGTGCGCGTCCGGATCATCCGGATCATGGGGCGCATCGGCGGCCGCCAGGCCATCGACATCCTCAAGCGGGGGCTGGACATGGAGGAGGAGGACATCCGCAACCACATCCTCCGGGCGCTTTTGACCGCCGGATACCGCGCCGCCCCGGACGAGGTGCTGAGAATCCAGCAGCGCATCCGGGACGAGGCCGAGGACGCCGCCTGGACCATGACCGCCCTGATGGACATCGGTGATCACGAATTCGTCTCGGAGCTGCATGCGGCCCTGGCCGGCGAGATCGACAAGAACCGGGAGCGGATCTTTCAGATGCTGGCCATGATCTACCCGGCAGAGGCCATCCTGGACGCCCGCAACAACCTGAACAGCGTCATCCCGGAAAAGAGGCCCTACGCCATGGAGGTGCTGGACAACATCGTGTCGCCGGACCTGAAAACCTTCCTGTTCCCCCTCATCGAGGATCAGG
>JAABTE010000064.1 GCA_011390035.1 Desulfobacteraceae bacterium
TCGCCTGCCAGATGGAAGACGCCCTCGAGGAGATTCTGGACGGCCGCCTGGCCTTTGGCCAGCCGGTCTATGCGGCGATGGAAAAGACCGTGGGTCGCTTCGAAACCTACTGCGGGGACTATTTCGGCCCCGGCCTTCCCGCCCGGGCCATGGTGCGCGAGACCCTTGCCGATTTCGCCGTCGTCCGTCCGCCCCCGGCCCCCTCGCCCGATGCCGAATGGCTGGCGATGGTGCCCGAGCTGGAAAAGGGACGCGAGGAGATGGGGGATGATGCGAGCCCGGACGCCCGGGAAACGGGGGATCCGGCTTCGGATAGCCTGGATGCCGTCCTGATGGCGGGCCTGGAGGCGGACCTGGAGGCGGACCTGGAGGCGGACCTGGATGCGGACTTGGATGCGGACCTGGCCGACGATGACCCGGACCTGGCCGCCCTGTTCGATTTTGAAGACGAAGCCGCCCCGGAGGAGCCGGACATTCTGGGGGATGTGTCCCAGGACAGCTTCGACGCCGCGCCCGATGAGGAAACAGGCGATCTCAGGGATAGCTCCCCCGGCGTCTCCGGGGACGCCGCCCTCGAATCCGAGCTGCTGGACAGCTTTCACGAGGAGGCCGACGCCCACCTTCAGGACATGAGCCGCGCCCTGAGCGCCCTTGAAAACCGGGTGATAGAGCCGCTGGCCATCACCCCCGCCATCCGGGAAGATCTGGGCCAGATCCGCCGGTCTGTCCATACCCTGAAGGGGGCCGCGGCGGTAACGGGCCTTGGGGGCATTGCCGGCTTCGCCCATAAGTTCGAGGATCTGCTGGACTGGATGTATGACAAGTCCCTTGATATCACGCCGGAGGCCATCGCCATCCTGGGCGACTCGGTGGATCTGCTGGAGCAGATTGTGGGCAATCCATCCGCAGATTACACCGATCGGGCCAAAAGCCGGGCCACCGCCTACGGCGAGCTGATGGCCGCTTCCGAAACGGCGGAAGCTCCCCGGGCCCCCGCCGCGGATGGCCCCGGCGAGGTGCCGGCCCCCCGGGCCGTGGCGGATCGCAGCACCGCCGAAATCTTTCCCACCCGCCAGGCCCGGACCCTGCGGGTGGACATGGGGCGCATCGACGCGCTGGTCAACCTCACCGGCGAGGTGATCATCGCCGCCAGCGGGTTCGATCAGAAGATGGACGCCTTTGCCGAGGCGGTCAACGAGCTGGACCTGGCGCGCAACCGGCTTCGGGAGATCGCCCGGGAGATGGAGCTGGGGTTCGAGGTCCGGTCCCTGGTTCGAATGGAGGCCCGCATGGGGGGGGCGGCCTCGGGCGGGGCGGGCGCGGGGGGCGCGGCGGCGGCCTTTGCCGATTTCGATCCCCTGGAGCTGGATCGCTACTCCGAGCTGAACCTTATCATCCGGAACCTGAACGAGTCGGTGATCGACGCCGGGGCGCTGCATACCCTTTTGTCTGGCATCCACAGCGAGTTCGACGGCCAGTTGACCCGCCAGAGGGTGCTGCTCTCCGAGCTTCAGGACAAGATGATGCGCACCCGGATGATCCCAATGGCCACCATCACCAACCGCCTGCGCCACACCGTGCGGGAGGTGGCGGCCAGGGTGGGCAAGCGGGCGCGGCTGATAGTGGAGGGCGCGGAGATCGAGCTGGACCGGGGCGTCTGGGAGCAGCTCACCGACCCGCTGATGCACCTGCTGCGCAACGCGGTGGATCACGGCATCGAGCCGCCCGAGATGCGCCAGGCCCTGGAAAAGCCGGCCACCGGCACCATCCGCCTCACGGCGGCCCGGGAGGGCAACCAGGTGGTGATCCGGGTGACCGACGACGGCGCCGGCATCAACTTCGAGGCGATCCGGGAACGGGTCCGGGAGGCCGGCCTGTCGGACCGGCCCGAAGCCCTTTCCGAGGACGCCCTGGCCGGCTTCATCTTCCGACCCGGTTTTTCCACCCGCCAGCGGGTGAGCGAGATCTCCGGCCGGGGCGTGGGCCTTGACGTGGTCAAGGAGAACCTTCATGCCTTAAAGGGCATGATCCGGGTGGTCTCCTGGAAGGACCGGGGCTCGCGTTTCACCATCCGCGTTCCCCTCACCATGGCGGCGGTGCGGGCGCTGCTGTTCACCGCGGGCGGCCGGATGCTCGCCATGGCCCTGAGCGAGATCCGGGAGATCATGCGCATCGATCCCAGCCAGGTGCGGGACGAGCTGCGGGAAATGGTGAAGGTGGAAGACGAGGTGATGCCCATCCATGATCTTGCCGGGCTTCTGGGCATTCCCCGGCGGGAGGGGCCCTCAACCCTTCGGCGGGACGACCGGCCTCTGGTGATGGTGGTGGCCCCGGGCGACAGGAAGGTGGCCCTGATCATAGACGCCCTGGTGGGCCAGCGGGAGATCGTCATCAAGGGAACGGGATCCCACCTGCGGTATGTCAAGGGCGTTTCCGGCGTCACCATCATGGGAGACGGCGCCGTGGCGCCGATCCTGAACATCGGAGACCTGATCGCCATGGACACGGTGGCCGGCGAGGCGGAAACGGAGCCCCGGGAATCCGGAGGCGCCGCCGGGGCTGATCGCCCCCTGCGGATCATGGTGGTGGACGACTCCGTCTCCATCCGCCAGGTGGTTTCCCGGCTGCTGCTGGACCAGGGATGGCGGGTGGAGACGGCCCGGGACGGCATCGACGCCCTGGAGAAGCTGCCCGGCTTCCATCCGGACCTGATCGTGCTGGATATCGAGATGCCCCGCATGAACGGGTATGAATTTCTCAGCGCCGTCAACGCCCAGCCGGCCTACCGGGACATCCCGGTGGTGATCCTCACGTCCCGCACGGCGGCCAAGCACCGGGAGCGGGCCATGGGCCTGGGGGCCAGGGGGGTGGTGATCAAGCCCTACGACGATGACGAGTTCATCGACCTGGTGCTTCAATTGACCGAGCGATAGCGCCGGGGCGAAATTGATCCGGGTGGTGGTGGCCGACGATTCCCCCTTCGTTCGCCGCCTGTTGCGGGAATACCTGGACGCCGAGCCGGACATGCGGGTGGTGGGCGAGGCGAGGGACGGCCGGGCCGCGGTGGCCGCCGCCGCCGACATCCGGCCGGACGCCATGACCCTGGACCTGGTGATGCCGGAGCTGGACGGCCTGTCCGCCCTGTCCCGCATCATGACCGCCCATCCGGTCCCGGTGGTGCTGATAAGCGGGGCCGGCGCCGACGGCGCCCGCCTGACCCGAAAGGGCCTGGACCTCGGGGCGGTGGATTTCATCCTGAAGTACGCCCCGATGCGAGTCGTATCGGCCGAGGCCCTCCGAAGGGAGATCGTCTCCACGGTTCGGGCCGCCGCCAGGGTAAAGGTCATCCGGTCCATCCCGTCCATGGCGCGCGCCGTGGCCACAGCGTCCGTCGGGCCGGGACAGAAAGGACCCACGGCCGCCGCCCCCCCGCTTCGCCGGGCAAGGCCCCCGCGCCTGGTGGTGGTGGGCGCCTCCACCGGAGGGCCCCTGGCCATCAAGGCGATGCTGGCCGGCCTGGGCGGCCGGCTCGATTTTCCCATGGTGATCGTCCAGCACATGCCGGCGGGCTTCACGGCGATCCTGGCCGGACAACTGGACCGGATCTTTCCCTTCACCGTGAGGGAGGCGGCCGACGGCGACGGCCTGACCCCCGGAAGGGTTCTGATCGCCCCGGGGGATCGGCACCTGCTGATCCGGCCGGACGGCGCGGTTCGGCTCTCCGACGCTGATCCGGTGCGGGGGCATCGGCCGGCCATTGATGTCGCCTTCCAGTCCGCCGCCCACGTTCTGGGTTCCGCTGTGGCGGGGGTGCTGCTGTCGGGCATGGGCGAGGACGGCGTGGCCGGCATGGCGGCCATCGCCGAAAAACGGGGCGCCACAATGGTTCAGGATCCGGCCACCTGCGTGGTGGACACCATGCCGGCCGCGGCCATCGAGAGGGGAGCGGCGGGGCTGATCGCGGCCCCGGACGCCATTGGCCGCCGGCTGGCAAACAGAGGATGCGAGGATGAAACAGTTTTTGCTTTTCCATATCGGCTCGGGCCGCTACGCGGTTAAACTTCAGCGGGTTCGCTCCATTCACGGGGCGGAGTCCGTTTCATGGGCGTCCCTCAGCCACCAGGACAGCCAGGCGCCCCAAATTCACATCGACGGCAAGGCCATGCCCCTGTATGACCTTTTGCCCCGTCCGGGCCGGGAAACGAGAGCGGCGGCATCGGCGGAAGGCGCTCAGATCATGGTACTCAAAGCCGGGGATCGGATGCTGGCCCTTCAGGTGGATCGCATCGAGGGGGTGGCGGAGGCAGGCGCGGATCAAGTGGTGGCCATGCCGCCGGCCTTCGGC
>JAABTE010000065.1 GCA_011390035.1 Desulfobacteraceae bacterium
GGGCCGCGACCTTCTTTCCCACGGTCTATCAGCATCCGGATCGGCCGATCCCCGTGCTGGATCCGGATGGCGTGCCGGCGATGACGGGCCAAACCGGCTCGGACACTGGCCTGTTTAAATCGGACAATGGCCTGTTTAAAGCGGAACCGAAAACAGCGGAAACCGGAGCGCTAATCAATTCGCCCCATGCGCCCGATGCGTCCGATACGAGCGATACGAGCGATGCCGCGGATACTGCCCGAGCTGCGGACGTACTCAAAACACCTGATATCCCGGAGGACGCCGGGGAAAGCGACCCGCTGGAATCAACCCTGGCGAGGATGATGATCCAGCCGCCGGCGCGGGAGAAACTGGACAGTCTCTTCCAAAGCCTGTCCGAGCGGATGGTGGCCGAGGCCCTCGGCCGGGTCCGGCAACGGATGCGGGCATCGAAAAACGTCCTGGAATCGAAAGGAACGCATTCATCATGACGGAGCGGGCGCAATCCCGGGAAGGCCAACGCCCGGCGCCGCGCGGGGGCGGGCGGGTGGTCGTCTTTCCGGCCGTAAGCCATATGCGCTTTTCGGGCAGGCCGATCTTTTTTCTTTTCAGCATGACACAGGTGGCGGATATCCTGAAGGTGACGCCGGTCTATCCGGTGCCCTTTTCCCCCGCCCATGTCAAGGGCATGGCCAGGTGGCGGGGCAGGGTGGCCCCGGTGATCCTTCCGGAGGCGCTGTTTGATCCGGCGGCCCAATGCCCCGCCGCCGCCCCGGAGGGCCGCATGGTGGTGGTCCGGGCGGCCTCGGGGGGCGGCGCTGGAGATGGCCTTTTTGAGGCCATCTGCATGGCCGGCGGCCCGGTGCGCATTCTCAGCCTCCCCCTCGACGCCCGTCCCGTGGCCCCGCCCGGCCCGCCGATGCCGGCGCATGCGGCGCGGGCGGTGTACGAATGGGAGGGCGGATGGCTGGTGGCGCCGGCTCTGGAAAGGGCGCTGTCGGGCGCCATGGGGGAGCCTGCCGGGGTATCTCAATCAGAAGAAATCTCAATCGGGGCGAATCTCAAATCGATGGGGGAATCAAACATGAACGGGAGGGCTTTCCATGGAGAGTAGAAGGGGAACGATGAACCGGCTGGCGGAGTGGGGCCCGTTCCGGGCCATATCCGAGCGCATTCGAAACAAGCTCCTGTTTTGGCTTCTGGCCCTGTCGCTTATTCCGCTGTTGATTCTCGGGACGGTCACCTACCTGATCACCGCAGACGCCCTGGAGCAGAGCGCCTATGACGCGCTGAGATCGGCCCAGACCAACAAGGCCGTGGCCATCCGCAACCATTTCGAGGGCCGGCGCAGCGACATGAGGGCCCTGGTGGAAACCGCCGACGCCCTTCGGCTCAAGGGCTTCGAGCGGCTCCTTGCCATCCGGGAGCTGAAAAAGAGCCTGGTGGAAAACTATTTCGTAGAGCGCATCCGAAACCTTGAGGTGTTCACCGGCATGCCGGTGGTGGCCAGCGCCATCGCCGCCTTCGACCGGAGCGGCGGCAACATCCAGGGCGCCGCCTGGCGGGAGGCGGAACAGGCATACGGGCCGGTGATATCCAACTTCAACGAGACCTACGCCTATTATGACACCTACCTGGTGAGCCGGGAGGGCCGGATTGTCTTCAGCGCCGGCGGGGCCGGGGACCTCGGGGCGGATCTGCTCAACGGCGAGTTGAGCCAGAGCCCCGCGGCCAAGGCCTTCCGCCAGGGGCTGGAGGGGCCGGTGTTTCAGGATTTCGAGCCCTACGCGCCGGTGGGCGGAGACGCCGCCGCCTTCATCGCCGCCCCGGTGCGGCGGGACGGCCGGACCCTGGGAGTGGTGCTGGCCCAGCTTTCGGTGGACCAGATCGACTTCATCATGCAGGGGCCCGTTACCCTGGGCACCGGCGTGGAGACCTACCTTGTGGGCCCGGACGGCCTTTTCCGCTCCAACTCCCTGTACATCGGCGAGCGCACCATCATCAACCCGGCCTTTCAGGTGGAGACCGAGGGCGGCATCCGGCAGGCCCTGGCCGGCGAGTCGGGGGAGGGCGTGAAGATCAACTACCTGGGCGAATACGTTCTGTCCGCCTGGGCGCCGGTTCGGGTCTTCAACCAGCGCTGGGCACTGGTGGCGGAGATCAACCTGTCCGAGGCCTTTGTGCCGGCGGGGGACGAGACGCAGGGGGATTTCTTCACCCAGTACAAGGAGCAGTACGGCTACGGCGACCTGGGCCTGGTCAACCCGGACGGCTACCTTTTCTATTCGGTGGAAAAGGCCGAGGACTACCGCACCAACCTGCTCACCGGCCCCTACGCCGACACCAACCTGGGCCGGCTGGTGCGCCAGGTGATGGACACCCGCTCCTTCGGCATGTCCCCCTTTGCCCGATACGCCCCCGGCGGCAACGCGCCGGCCGCCTTTTTCGCCCAGCCCCTGATGGCGGGCGAAGATGTGGCCCTGGTGGTGGTCACCCAGTTGTCCATTGACCTGATAGACGAGGTGATGCGGGAGCGCGCCGGGGTTCAGGAGAGCGGCGAAAGCTATCTTATGGGCCCAGACGGCCTGTGGCGGAGCAACTCCCGCTTCGTAAAGGGCGGCACGGTGCTTGACCCGAAATACCGGATCGAAACCGGCGCAGCCTCGCCCGTGGAAATGACCCGCCGGGAGGGCACAGAGGAGATCGTCAACTTCCGGGGCAACCGGGTGCTGCGGTCCTGGTCGCCCCTGGTGGTCTCGCCGCCCACGCCGGCTGATCCGGACGGCATCCGGTGGGCGGTGGTCTCGGAGGTCGATTACAGCGCGGTGCGGGCGCCCATCAACAAGCTGGCCTTTTACAGCCTGATGCTGGTGCTGCTGGCCGCCGGCGCGGTGACTGTCATCGCCCTGATGCTGTCCCGGGGCCTCACCAGCCAGGTGCGCCACATCAACGACCTGTTCGACGAGATCGGCATGGGCAACTTCGAGGCCCGGACACCGGTGGTCTCCAGAGACGAGCTGGGGGAGATGGCCGAATCGCTAAACGCCATGCTGGACAACACCCTGGCGCTGATTCAGTCCAGCGAGGAGCGCGACGCCATGCAGGGCTCCATCATGCGGCTGCTGGAGGAAATCAGCGGCCTTGCGGACGGCGATCTGAGCGCGCGGGCCGAGGTGACTGAGGATTTCACCGGCGCCATCGCCGATTCCTTCAACGAGATGGCCGAGCAGCTTGGCCGCGTGGTGCGAAACGTGAAGGACGTGACCCTCCAGGTGAGCGCCACCTCAAAGGACGTAACCCTGTCCACCGAGAACCTGGCCGAGACCTCCGAGACGCAGGCGGTTCAGGTGTCCGACGCCATCGCCGCCATCAACGAGATGGCCACATCCATCCAGCAGGTGGCCGAGAGCGCGGCCCGATCCGCCGCGGTGTCCGAGCAGTCCACGGGCAACGCCAAGGATGGGGCCGAGGCGGTGCGCCGCACCAACCAGGCCATGGACTCCATCCGGGAATACGCCCAGGAGACGGCCCGGGCCATCAAGCGGCTGGGGGAAAGCTCCCAGGAGGTGGGCAACATCGTGGCCCTGATCAACGACATCGCGGACCGCACCTCGATTCTGGCCCTGAACGCCTCCATCCAGGCGGCCATGGCCGGCGAGGCCGGCCGGGGGTTCGCCGTGGTGGCCGAGGAGGTGCAGCGGCTGGCCGAGCGCTCCACCAACGCCACAAAGCAGATCGACACACTGATCAAGAACATCCAGGGCGAGATCTCCGAGGCCGGGGCCAGCATGGAAGAGAGCATCCAGCGGGTGGTGGAGGGCTCTCGCCTGGCCGACGACGCCCACGGAAAGCTCCAGGAGATCGAGCGGGTCACCGCCGATCTCGGAGAGCTGATCCAGTCCATCTCCATGGCCTCCCGCCAGCAGGCCCGGGCGTCGGAAAACATCGCAAAGACCATGGAGGAGGTCGGAGACGTCAGCTCCCAGACCTCCGCGGCCAGCCGCCAGACGGCGGTGGCCATGCGCAACCTTGCCGACATTTCCGACCGGCTCAACAAGTCCGTCTCCGTCTTCAAGCTGGCGGAAGAGGCGCCGGCGGACACGGCGCCGGAAACCGAAGAAGGCGCGGAGACCGCGCCGTGAGTAGTCCCGGAACCCAACGCAGGCCGAAAGAGGGACGGGGGCGCGGAAAGGGAGGCCAATCCGAAGGCGGCGCTGTGACCATCGGCAGCGGCGCTACGGGCATCGGGATCGGCCTGAAATCGATAAATTGCAAAGGAGGGGTCATGCCAGGCAAGATGAAGACCGCCGCCAGTGTTATCTGTATCGTTGTTTTCATCGGAATGGGGATCGCGTGGATGGGGCCGGAATCGGCCTTCGCCCAGGAGGGCGTGCGCGTCGGACTGAACTATCCTAAAACCGGCCCCTATTCGGTGCAGGGCCTGGCCCAGTTGCGGGCCGCGGAGATGGCGGTCCTTGAGATCAACGAGGCCGGGGGCATCATGGGCCGGCCCGTGGAGCTGGTGATCCGGGACAGCGAGTCTCGGCCAGAGGTGGCCACCCGGAACGTGGCGGAGATGATCGACAGCCACGGCTGCCAGATGATCTTCGGCGGCTCGTCCAGCGCCGTGGCCATCGCCGGCGGCAATGCGGCCAAGAGCCGGGGCAAGATCTATTTCGGCACCCTGACCTATTCCAACGAGACCACCGGCGAGGAGGCCCACAAGTACATGTTCCGGGAGTGCTACAACGCCTGGATGGGCGCCCGGGTGCTGTCGTACTACCTGCGGGAAAAATACCTGGCCAACCGGCGGTACTTTTACATCACCGCCGATTACACCTGGGGCCGGACCACGGAGGAATCCATCCGCAAGTTTTCCAACACCTCCAACGAGCGCCGCCACAAGAGCGCGCTTACGCCCTTTCCCGGCGCCACCGCCGAGGATTTTAAAAAGGCCCTGGCCGAGGCCGAGGCGGAAAAGCCGGACGTGCTGGTGCTGGTGCTCTTCGGCAACGACATGGCCACCGCCCTGCGGCTTGCCACGGAGATGGGCCTGAAAAGCCGGGTGGAGGCGGTGGTGGTGCCCAACCTGACCCTGGGCATGGCCGAATCATGCGGCCCCCAGGTGATGGAGGGCGTCATCGGCGCCCTGCCGTGGTCCTGGAATGTGCCCTACGAATTCGGGTACGAAAAGGGCAAGCGGTTCGTGGAGAAGTTCGCGGCCCGGCACAACGCCTATCCGTCCACCTCCGCGGCGTCCGCCTATACCATATTATATCAGTACAAGGACGCCGTGGAGCGGGCCGGCTCCTTCGACAGCCGGGCGGTGATCGCCTCCCTGGAGGGGCACCGCTTCTCCCTGCTCAAGGATGAGCAGATGTGGCGGGATTTCGATCACCAGTGCATCCAGACGGTCTATGCGGTGCGGTGCAAGCCGGCCTCGGAGGTGATGAAGGATCGGTTCCGGCAGGATTATTTCGAGATTGTCAATCAGATGACCGGCCAGGAGGCCGCGCGCAATCGCTTCAACTGGGAACACCTGCGGCGAAAGGCGGGGAAACCGGTGGAGCTGGAATGGTAGTTGGAGGAAAAAAGGATTCGATGGGCATGACAACAGGAATGGTATGGAGGAAGGGGATCGGCGCCCTGGCCGCGCTGGCGCTGCTGATGGCCACGCTGACGGCCTGCCAGGGCCCCCGGCGCCTGGATCGGGAAAACAGCCCGGAGGGCATCTTTGAAAGGGCCGAGCTGCGCTTTCAGGCCAGGGCCCATGACGAGGCCCTGCAGTGGTACAACACCTATCTGACCCGCTTTCCCAGGGGGCCGCATGCCACATCGGCGCTGATGCGGGAGGGGGAGATCTACCGCATCGGCGGCAAATACGACACCGCCCGAAAGGTCTATTCCTATCTGATCCAGCACTTTCCGGACTCGGGCATGGTCTCCGACGCGGCCGTGGGCATCCTGATCTCCTATTTCGAGGCCGGGGACTTCAAGAGCCTGGCGCGTCACGCCGACGACGTGATGAAGGCGATCCAGTCGCCGGTGCAGCGCTCCGAGGCATTTCGACTGCTGGGGGACGCCTACATGGCCCTTGGCACCCCCGTGTCCGCGGTCTATTATTACAACCAGGCGGACCAGCGCGTCGGCTACCGGCTTCCGGAAAATCAGGAGAAGCTGTCCGTGGCCCTGTCCCAGCTTTCCGTGGAGGACATCAACGTGCTGCTGGACCGGGTTCGTGAGGATTCCCGGCTGCGGGGGCATCTGATGTACCAGCTCGGCGTCAACTACCTCAAGTCGAACCGGGAGGCGGACGGGGCCAGCGTGCTGACGGAATTCATCCGCTCCTTTCCCGACCACGAAAAGGCAGGCGACGCCCGGCAGATTATGGCGGCCACGGACGTTATGCCCATCGCCAGCCGCCATACCATCGGGGCGCTGCTGCCCATGAGCGGCCCCTATCAGCTTTACGGCCGGCGGGCCATGCGGGGCGTGGAGCTGGCCATGAGCCGGCCCGAGGG
>JAABTE010000066.1 GCA_011390035.1 Desulfobacteraceae bacterium
GGTGCGATTCAGCCAATTGAAAGAGGATATCACAAAGGGCCGGACCGGTTTCGACAAGATGGGCTTTGATCAGGCCGATTCCCGTCAGGCCGATTCCCGTCAGACCAGTTCGGCTAAGACCGGTTTGGCTAAGACCAGTTTGGCTAAGACCAGTTCGGCTAAGACCGGTTTCCATCCATCCGGGGCCGATGCGGGCCTGGCCGGGGACGCCGGAAACGAGGACGCCCGGAAGAGCGTTCGCTTTCGGGACCTGGCGGCGCTGGCCGGCGACGGCCGGCGACGGCGTCGCCCGCCGGCGGCGTCCGGCCCGAAGGCGGTGGCGCCCGAGGCCGCAGAGGGCCCCGCGGCCTCGGCGGCCGGGGAGCGTCTGGCCATTTACGATGCCGCCTTTTCATACCTTCGGGGCGTCTATGAAAAAGTCCGCAGACAGGAGAGTTTTGACCTTGCCGGGGCCTTTCATATCGTCCGGCGGATCGCCGGGGACGCCTCCAGGGAAGACCCCCTGCTGGTCCGGGCGATCCACCACGATTCCCTCAAGGACTACCCCATATATCACGGGGTGAACACCGCCATCTTTTCGGTCAAGCTGGCCCTGAGCCTGGGCTGGAAGCCGGACCGCACGGAGAGCATGGGGGCCGCGGCCCTGCTCCATGACGTGGGCATGGCCGAGCTGCCCGAAGCCCTGATCTACAAGGCGGAGCCCCTGAGCCGATCCGAGGCGCAGATGGCGCGGGCCCGTCCCGAGCGCAGCCACCGGATATTGTCGGCCATGGGAGAAGAGGGCCTTCCGCTGGCCGAATGCGCCCTTCGGGTCCACGAGCGGGTGGATGGCGGCGGGTATCCCGGGGGGCTGGCCGGAGACGATGTGCCGCCCTGCGCCCGGATCATCGGTCTGGCGGACATGTACGAGGCCCTGATTCACACCCGCCCCCAGGGGGAGCGGCACGATTACGCCCAAGCCATCCGGGAGATTCTCAAGACGGCCAAGGGCGGCTTCCAGAAGGAGCACATCCGGGCGCTGGTGAGCCTTATTTCCATGTTTCCGCTGGAAAGCTGGGTGCGGCTCAACTCCAACGCCATCGGCCGGGTGATTGAAACCCGGCCGGAAAACCCCATGCGGCCCCGGCTGCGCCTGGAGTACGACGTCAACAGCAGGCCAGTGGCCGAGCCCAGGGAGGTGGATCTGGCGGACCAGTCCACCCTGTTCATCACCGGGTCGGTTTCCGAGCGCGAGCTGCGCTCCCTTGATGCCGCCTGACCATGGGCCCGGAAGGATGACGCGGCATGTACCTTGATTACTGGAAACTCAAGGAGCCCCCCTTCGACAACGTGCCCTCCGGCCGGCGGTTTTATGCCTCGCCCCAGCATGAGGAGGCGGTGATGCGCCTGTCCTACGCCGCCTTGAATGGCAAGGGGGTGGCCATGCTCACCGGCGAGGTGGGGGCGGGCAAGACCACCGTGGCGCGGGCCTTTATGGATGGGCTGCCCCGGGATCGCTTCCAGAGCCGGATGATCGCCAACCCGGCCATGGCGCCCACCGACCTGATCCGGGAGATCCTGCTGGGCCTCGGGGATTCGGCGGAGGGCGATTCCAAGAGCCTGCTGCTGGAGCGCATGCGCAACATCCTGACGGACCGGCTGGGCCGGGGCATCCGCACCATCGTGGTGATGGACGAGGCCCATGTGATCGATTGCCGGGCCACCTTCGAGGAGATCCGGATGCTGCTGAACCTCCAGGCCCACGATCAGTTCCTCATGACCCTGATCCTGCTGGGTCAGCGGCCCCTGCTGAAAAAGATCGATGCCTTAAAACCCCTTGCCGAACGCATCGCGGTCAAGTATCATTTAAGGGAGCTGGACATGGACAACACCCGGCGCTATATCGCCTTTCGTCTCAAAATGGCGGGCGCCGAGAGGGGGATTTTTGCCAATGACGCCATCGCGCCCATATTCCAATACGCCCGGGGCCTGCCCCTGCGGATCAACAACGTCTGCGACCGAAGCCTGCTCATCGGCCGGATCGAAAAGGCGCGTCTGATCGGAACCCGGATCATTGAAGCGGCCATCGCGGATATTAACTAAGCCATCGGCCGCCGCCCTGGCGGCGCTGCTGCTTGTGATGGCGGGCTGCGCCGCGCCGCTGCTCATGACGGCCGGCTGCGCCGGGCCGCCGGAACCGGCGGTGGATTTCATATCCGCGCCGCCGCCCGCCGACGCCCGCCGGGCGGACGGCCTGCCCTCCGCCGGCCAGTACCGGGGCGTTACGACCGCGGACATGGACAACGACGGCCGGCTGGACATCATCGGCTGCGCCTCCTCTCCCGGCGCGGTGGCCATCTGGTACGGCGGGGACGGCGGTTTTTTCAGAGACGCGGTCTTTCTGCCGATAAAAGGAGACGTGCGGTCCGTGGCCGTGGGCGATTTCAACGGAGACGGCCGTCAGGACATCGTTTTTTCCGTTCGGCGGGAGGCTTCCGGCATCATGGTCTGGCTCAACCAGAACGGCCGCCTGTTCAGTCGGGGCGTCTCGCCCACGGAGGGCAGCCTGTACGAGGGGGTGGCGGTGGCAGACGTGAACAACGACGGCCATGCCGACATCCTGGCGGCCAACACCACCACCGACGCGGAGGCGGGCATCCAGATCTGGCTGGGGGACGGGCAGGGCAACTGGCCGGTGGAAACCGGGCCCACCGTTCGGGGCCGGTTCATGGACGTGGCCCTGGCCGACCTGGATCATGACGGCCTGGCCGACCTTGTGGGGTCCGGCTGGGGCACCTACGACGGGCTGCGTGTCTGGCGGGGGGACGGCACCGGCAACTGGGCCGCCCTGGCGCCGGTGGACGAGGGCAGCTTTTATGGCCTTTCCATCTCCGATTTCAACGGAGACGGCCATCCGGACATCCTGGCCGGCACCCATCGAAGGGGCGTCCGCATTTATTTGGGAGACGGAACCGGCCGATTCGCCCCCCTGGCCCCGCCGACCACCGAGGGCAGCTTCTGGAAGGTGGTGGGAACGGATCTGGACGGCGACGGCGTCCGGGATCTTCTGGCCGGCTCCCTGGACGACGAGGGCATACGGGTCTGGCGCCGGACCCCGGGCGCAGAGGGTGACTGGGTGTTTCTGCATCGGGCTTTCCCCAATTTCGGCACCTACTACGACATCCGCATCGCCGATATCAACCGGGATGGCCATCCGGACGTGTTCGCCGCCAATTTCGGGGCCGGCATCAAGCTCTGGCTGGGCCGGGGCGGGTATCCGTCGCCTCCCCGGGTCCGGGAGGTGGGAACCCTGGACAGCCGACCGGGGCCGGAGGAGGTGACGCGAAACGCGGTTTTCACCACGGAGGCCGGCTTTGCGGAATACCGGATCGGACCCGGCGATCTGCTCAAGATCAACATGTGGAAGGGCTCCACCGGGGAAAGCGAGCAGATCCTGGTGCGGCCGGACGGCCGGATCTCCTTTTCCTTCGTGGAAGACATGGACGTGACAGGCCTTACGCCCACCCAGCTCGACGCGCTTTTGACCCGGGACATGAAAGTGTATATCCGCAACCCGCGCATCGACGTGGTGGTGGAGGAATACCGCAGCAAGTTCGTCACCTTCGCCGGCGAGATCTACACCAACGTCACCTTCCGCTCCGGCCCCGGCCGCTATCCGCTCACCGGCAGGATCAGCCTGCTGGAGATGCTCTCAAAGGTTGGCGGGCCCACCCAGAGCGCCAACCTGCGCGAGGTCCATGTGCGCAACGCCGATGGCCGGACCTTCAACGTGGATCTTTACAAGACCATAAATTACGGCGACCGGACCCAGAACCCGGTGCTGGACGACGGGGATCTGGTGATGATTCCCGCCATCACCCGGGAGGCCAACCGGGTCTATGTTTTCGGAGAGGTGGCAAAGCCCGGCGTTTACACCTTCACCGGCAGCCAGATGGATCTGTTCGACGCCATCTCCCAGGCCGGCGGCGTCACCATTTTCGCCCGGGAGGACAGCGCCCGGATCGTGCGGGGAGACATCACCCGCCCGGAGGTGATCGAGGCGGACCTGGAGCGGCTCATCGAGGAGGGGGATCGGACCCAGAACGTGGGCCTGATCAACGGGGATCTGGTCTATGTGCCCCGCTCCCTCGTGGGGGACGCAAACCTCTTTGTCCGGCGCATATCTCCCCTGCTGCAAATGCTCTTCATCCCCGCCAATTTCCGGGATGAATACATGGGCGGCGACGCCTTTCGCCTGCCCTGAGTCGATATCATGGCCCAGTACGACGTCGATCTGAGAGATTACTGGCGCATTCTGAAAAAGCGCAGGATACTGGTGGGCCTGATGGTGCTGCTGGTGGGCTTTTTCAGCTATTTTTTCGCCAAGATCCGGGAGCCGATGCCCGTCTTTCAGGCCAATGCCGCCGTCAAGATCGAGCGGCGCTCCTCAATGGCCGATTTTTTCCTGGGCGGGTTCTGGGCCCAGTCGGACAGCATCGCCACCCAGGCCTTTATCATACGCAGCTACCCGGTGCTGGCCGGGGCCGCCCAGAGGCTGGGCTGGATTCCGGATCACCTGGAGCTGGACCACATCCGGGAGGAGGCCGGCCTGATGCAGTCGGTGGACCGGCTGCGGGCGATGGTGTCGGCGACTCCCCAGAGCGGCACCAATATTCTCAACATAGACGCCGTTTCCGGGGAGGCGGAACTGGCCGCCGCCGCGGCCAACGCCGTGGCCGTCAGCTACCGGGAATACAACATCCGGGAGAAGAACAAGGAGACCTTCGAGACAAAGGCCTTCATCGAATCCCAGCTCGAATCCACCGAGGCCCAGCTCCGGGCGGCGGAGGTGGCGCTGCGGGAATTCAAGGAAAAAAACGACCTTGTCTCCATGGAGGCGCAGTCCGCCAATACCCTGTCGCGCATGTTCGCCTCGGAATCGGAGCTTCAGGGGATTCGCGAGCAGCAGGATGTGGTGGCTTCTCAGCTCCGGTCCCTTAAGATGGGCGCTGGAGCCGGAGCGGGCGCCGATTCCCCGGAAAGCTTCGGTTCCCCGGAAAGCTTCGAATCCCTGATCCTGCCGGAGTTTGAGGGCTCGCCCGTTCAGAAACTCAACGAGCGGCTGCGGGATCTGGTGATGACCCGCAAGACCCTGCTCATCGATTTCACGGAGGCGCATCCGCGGATCGTGGAGATCAACGATCAGATCCACGGACTGATCTACGGAATCCAAAAGGCGCTTGGCTCCCGCCTGGCGGGGCTGAGGGACCGGGAGACGGAGCTGGCAAACCAGCTCGGGAAACTTCGGGCGGCCACCCATGCCTATCCGGAAAAGGCCCAGAAGCTCAACCGGCTCCAGCGGGAGGTGGCGCTTCAGGAGTCGCTTTATTCCCAGCTCAAGACGAAATACCAGGAGATCCGCATCCAGGCCGCCGGCAAGGTGGAGGAGGTGGTTCTGGTGCGGCCCGCATCAGTGCCCGTCTGGCCCATCAACATCCCCTCCAAGGTCACGGTGGTGGCAACCGGCGTTATCCTGGGGCTGTTCATGGGGGTGCTGTTTGCCTTTGTGGCGGAAATGCTGGACACCTCCATCGGCACCATCGAGGACGTGGAGTCTTTGTTGAGCGTGCCGGTGCTGGGCATCATCCCCCAGATCCGGGGCGAGGAGCGGGCCAGGGCCCCGTCGGTGGACCAGCGGGAGCTGGTGGTCCATTTCGATCCCAACTCCATCGCCGCGGAGGCGTTCCGCTCCATCCGCACCAACCTTCAGTTCATGGGGATGCGGGCCGGCGGGAAGTGCTATGTCATCACCAGCTCGTTTCTGGAGGAGGGCAAGACCTTCATCAGCGTCAACCTGGCCGTGAGCCTGGCCCAGGCGGGCCACCGGGTGCTGATGATGGAGGCGGACCTGCGAAACCCCACCGCCCACCGCGTCTTCGGCCTTCCCCAGTCGCCGGGGTTGTCTGATTACGTCATGGGCGGCCAGCGGCCCGAGGAGGTGATCCAGACCATCACCGACGTGATGGTGGGCAGGCTGGATATCGACGACATCCTTTCCAACCCCGGTCTCGACAACCTCCACTATCTCACCTGCGGCTCCCCGGCCGCCGGACCATCGGAAATCCTCCAGTCGGAGCGGTTTCGGGATCTGCTCAGGTTCGTGTGCGACCGGTATGATATCGTCATCATAGACGCCCCGCCCATCCTGCCGGTGGCCGACGCGGTGGACATGGCCCCGCTGGCCGACGGGGTGGTGCTGATATATTCCGCGGGCCGCATCGCCCGGGGGGTACTCAAGCGGGCCAAGTCGGCCCTGGACAATGTGTCGGCCAACGTGCTGGGGGTGGTGCTGAACAATGTCAAGCCGGAGACGGGGCCCGATTATTTCCGGTATCAGAGCCGGTATTACAGGCGGGAGGCGCAAAAGCCGGTGGCGCGGTCCTGGGGCGTGATGGAAGACTCTTCCCCGGGCCGGTCCGGCGGGAAATGGCGGCCTTGGCTGCTGGGAATTTTGCTGCTGGGGGTCGCCGCCGCCGGGCTTTATGCGTACCGGGAGCCGGTTTTGGGCCTGGTCATGCGGCTTTTTGCCCCATAGGCCGCCCGAGCCGTGCGATCCCTTCTTTTTGCCATGGCCTTTGTGGCGGCCGCGGCGCTGGCCGGCATGGTGGCGGCCAACTTCCGCCCCACGCCCCTTATGGGGGCCGCTGGCACGGTAACGCTGTTCGCCGTCTCCTTCATCAACATCAGGTGGGGCATCTATATTCTGACCTTCGCCATGCTGCTGTCGCCGGAAATCAGCGTGAGCGAAACCGGAGGGGCCTCCCTGGACCGGGGCGTCACGCTTCGGCTGGATGACTTCCTGCTGCTGATCATCGGGTTGAGCTGGTTCGCCAAGGCGGCCTATTTCAAGGATCTGGGGCTGTTCCGGCGCACGCCGTTGAACCGGCCCATTTTCGCCTACGTCGCCGTCTGCGTCATCGCCACCAGCCTGGGCATCCTGGCCGGCCGGGCCTCGCCCAAGACCGGCTATCTTTTTGTCCTCAAGTACATCCAATATTTCATCGTCTATTTCATGGTGGCCAACAACCTGGAGACCCAGGAGGACAGCCGCCGGTTCCTGATCTGCCTGCTTGTCACCTGCCTGCTGGCCTCCCTGGCCGGCATCGCCCAGATCCCCGGCGGCGGCCGGGTCAGCGCGCCCTTCGAGGGCGCCCCCGGAGAGCCCAATACCTTCGGCGGCTACCTGCTTTTCGTGGGAATGGTGGCCGGCGGGGTTTTCATGGCCAGCGGCAGCTTTTCCGCCCGCGTCTGGCTGGGGGGTCTGCTGGCGGTGATGATTCCGCCCTTTTTATACACCCAGTCCCGCTCCTCCTACCTGGCCTTTTTGCCGGCCCTTCTCACCCTGGGCCTGCTGGGGCGAAAGCCCGTCATCGCCCTGATGCTGATTCTGGTCATCATGGGGGTCAGCCCTCTGTTCCTGCCCGACGTGGTCAAGGAGCGGATCGCTTTCACCTTCAGCCAGCCCGAGGAGCGGGGCCAGATCCGCGTGGGCGACTTTCGGGTGGACACCTCCACCTCGGCCCGGCTCGAGAGCTGGATGTCGGCCATCCGGGACTGGGCCCGCCATCCGCTGCTCGGCTACGGCGTGACCGGCTATAAGTTCCTGGACGCCCAGTTTCCACGGGTGCTGGTGGAAACGGGCCTTCTGGGCCTGTCCGCCTTTTTGTACCTGATTTACGCCATTTTCCGGCTGGCGCTTAAAAACCTTCGGGCGGAATCGACCCCCTGGATGCGGGGCATGATCCAGGGGTTCATCGCCGGCCTGGTGGGGCTGCTGTTCCATTCCATCGGCACCAATACCTTTATTATAGTGCGCATCATGGAGCCCTTCTGGCTGGTGGCCGGCATGGTGGCGGTGTTGCCGGAAACCCGGCGGGATGTTTCAGGTGTTTCAAATGTTTCATCTCTGCAAAATCGTGCTTTATATCTTAAAAATCAATAGGATGCAATTGAATCCGCAGCCTTGTGTTTCGCAGCAGCGTGTTTCATGCAACATTCATGGGAAGATGTGAATGCCTCCCGCTTCGTGAATATCTTCATGCCCGCCGTGGTTTTTCCCCCGGAATCCAACGGAATCCCCCGGAATCCCATGAAATCCCATGAAATTCCCCGGAATCCAATGGAATCGTCAGATTTTGAATCTGATGGCCCGCTCCTTGCATTAAAAAACACCTTTGACTCGCTGAAACGAAACCGGTTTCGGAGACCGGTTTTCCAATACCGGTTTTCCAATAAGGGTTTTCCAATACCGGTTTTCCAATATCGGGCAATGATGAAGCCGGTTACCGATCAAGCACCGGATACAATGGAGAAGATGGAAACATACTGCATGATGAAGCCAACGGCCGGAATGGCGCCGCCGCCTTCCCCCTGCGCGAATTTCGACTACCGGAGCGTGTTCGAGGATCTGCCGGAAGGGGTGTTCACCGTGGACATGGGTCGCCGCATCACCTCATTCAACCGCTCCGCCGAGCGCATCACCGGGTTCGGCCGGGCCGAGGTGCTGGGCCGCCACTGCTGGGAGATCTTCCGGTCGGACCTGTGCCGCCGGGACTGCCCCCTGGAGCGAGCCATGCGCACCGGCGAGACCCGCATGGACCAGGACGTGATTGCCCGGGACCGGGGCGGCCGCCCCCACTCCCTCCGGGTGAACGTGAGCGTGCTGCAGGACGAGCTGGGCCGCATCGTGGGCGCCGTGGAGACCTTCCGCCCGCCGGCTCATCCCCGGCCCCGGGTGCCCGTCGGCCTGTCCGGCGGCGACAATTTCGCCGGAATCATCGGCCGGAGCGCGGCCATGCGCCGGCTTTTCGAGATGCTGCCGGATGTCGCCGCATCCGACGCCAACGTGCTTATCCAGGGGGAAAGCGGCACGGGAAAGGACCTGCTGGCCCGCTCCCTCCACCAGCTCTCGCCCCGGCGAAACGCCCCGTTTGTGGCGGTCAACTGCGCCGCCCTTGCCGAAACCCTTCTGGAATCGGAGCTGTTCGGCCACGAAAAAGGCGCCTTCACCGGCGCGGACCGCGCCCGCCCCGGCCGCTTCGAGCTGGCCGGCGAGGGCACGCTGTTTCTGGACGAGATCGGCGAACTCAAGCCTCAGCTCCAGGTAAAGCTGCTGCGGGTGATCGAGGAGCGAAGCTTCGAGCGGGTGGGCGGCGCCCGCTCTATTCCCCTCAACGCCCGGATCATCAGCGCCACCAACCAGAACCTGGAACGGGCCCTCAGGGAGGGCCGCTTCCGCGAGGACCTGTATTACCGGCTGCGCACCGTCCCCATGCACCTGCCCCCCCTGCGGGAGCGGTTGGAGGACATCCCGACCCTGGTGGATCACTTTGTCTCCCGCTTCAATCACAGAAGCGGCAAGCGGGTGCGCTCTGTTGACCCGAAGGTACTCCAGCGCTTTTCCCGCTATGCCTGGCCCGGCAACGTCCGGGAGCTTGAACGTTGCGTCGAGCACGCCTTCGTGTTCGTCAAGGGGCCGGTCATTTTCGCCAGGTATCTGCCGGAGATGGCGGGGTATCAGCCGTCGGACGCCGCGCCGGAAAAGCCGGCGGGGGCACCCAAGGCGCTGGACGAAAAGACGCTGCGGTGGGCGTTGTCCCAGGCCGGCGGCCGCCGGGCGGAGGCGGCGGCCTTGCTGGGAATCAGCCGGACATCCTTGTGGCGGCGGATGAAGCAGATGGGTATGGTGTAGGAGTCACAGGTGGCGCATTGCCCAGAACGCCGCCTGGAGCCGGCTTGGCGCCTGGATCTTCTTATAGATGCGGTAGATGTGGGTTTTTACCGTATGGGTGCTGATGAAAAGTGCCCGGGCGATGTCGCCGTTGCTTTCCCCGGCGGAAAGGCGCAGCAGAATCTGCTTCTCCCGATGGGTCAGATCCGGCGCATCCTCGGCCGTCCGGCGCCGCTGGCCCGCCGCCGTCCGCCGCGTCAGGCATTCCGATAGGATTTTTCTCGGATACCACAGCTCCCCGTTCAGGATGGCCTGGACGCCCCGCGCCAGCACAGGCGGTGGGTCATTGCGGTAAAAGACACCCCGTATGCCCCGCCCCACCAGCCGGGTCTCGAATTGGCCTTTTTGGACAATGTTGAAAAAAGCGACCATGCAATCGGAGTCGGACGCCAGCGCGCCCACCTCTTCCTGGAGGCTCAGGGCGTCGGGGTCCGTCTCCGCGCCGCCGTCCAGCAGGAGGAGGCAGGGACTGTATTGGCGGTTTTCCGTAAGCGCGATGCGATCCACGGCCGGATCGCATCGGCACGGCAGCCCCAGGTCCTTCCGCATGTAGCCCGCCAGCAGTTCGTTCTGCAGGCCGTTTGCCCCCACCACTTTAATGATCGCTCCCTTTTTCATCCGCAGTCGCCTTCCATTGGGTTCATGACCGGTTCATTGGCGTGTCAGCCCTCCCGGTCGAGGATGAGACATTCCCCTCCAGCCCGGCCCCGGCGCGTGTCGATCCAGCCTGTCAGAGCGTCGATCCGGAACGGCTTGACCAGCCGCTTTACCCCCATTTCTCCGGCCATTTCCCATGAGCAGGGAATCCAATAGCCGGACATCACGGCGATATTGGCCGGATCGAATCCTTCCCTCATCAGCCGATCCGCCAGCTCCAGGCCCGATACCATGGGCATTTCGATGTCGGTGATCACAAGGTCCATGCGATCCCGCCGAGGGCGAAGCGCCATGCCCGCCATCACCTCACCGGGGCTTGGATAGGCGCAAACCTCGTATTCCAGGGTT
>JAABTE010000067.1 GCA_011390035.1 Desulfobacteraceae bacterium
CGCATCATCGCCGCCACCAACCGGGGCCTGAAAAAGGCAGTGGAGGCGGGCGATTTCCGGGAGGATCTGTATTACCGGCTCAACGTGCTGCACATCTCCCTGCCGCCCCTGCGGGAGCGGGCCGAGGACATCCGGCTGCTGGCCGACCACTTCCTCCGCAAGTACGCCGGAGAGCGCAAGACCGGCGCTCCGGTGACGGGCATCGAGCAGGACGCCGAGCGGATGCTCTACGATTACGAATGGCCCGGCAACGTCAGGGAGCTTGAAAACGTGATCGAGCGGGCGGTGATCCTGTGCCCCGGCGAGAAGATCCGGGCCTCCGACCTGCCCCGGGACTTCAAGGACCATGTGGACAACACCCTGCGCATCGAGGGCGTGCCGCCGGACGCCGATTTAAACAAAACCCTGGCCGCCGTGGAAAAGCGGATGATCGAGCGGGCGCTGAAGCTGACGGGCAACGTGCAGGCCAGAGCCGCCCGCCTTCTGGGCATCGGCAAGAGCGGCCTGAATCAGAAGATCAAAAAATACAACCTGGACGTGGACGGCCGGAATCCGCCGGGATAGCCAGGGTCCGGAAGATCGGTCCTAGCCCGCCAGCCCCTCGTTGACCATGTCCGCGTAGATGGAGTCCGCGTAGTCCGTGACCAGCCTCTGGTATGCAGCCCGGCTCTTTTCCGGCTGATCCAGCAACTGGTAGAGCCGCCCCAGGTTGTAAACCGCCTCGCTTTTTAGCACCGGGTACTCGCCGTCGGCGATGCGCTGGAAGGACTCGGCCGCCCCGGCATATTCCCCCAGCGCCTCGCGTGCGTAGCCGAGCCCGCTGAGGATGATGTTCCGAAAGGCCGGGTTGTCCTGGTAATCGGCCAGGGCGGCCTCGTAGAGGGCTGCGGCCTGATCCGCCTTGCCGGCGGCGTAGGCGATGTCGGCGAAATAGATCCGGCCCAGGCGGCCCGCCTCGGTTCCGCCGTAATCGGCCAGAAAATCCTGAAAATCGGTCTTCACCTTGTCATGGGCCGCGCCGGCATCGGATTCTGACTTGGCCGAGGCGTACTGGCCCTTCAAGGTCTCCAGCCGGGCAAACGCCTTGTTCCCGCTGCGATACGAATAATACTGGGCCCCGGCCAGCAGTATCATCACCGCCAGCAGCCCGCCGAAGGCCATGGCGAGCCGGCCCTTGTTTTTTACGGACCACAGAAACAACCGTCTGGAGAATGTAAGAAACTCGTCCGGCTCCCTCAGCAGTTCCTTGCGCGTCACTTTTTTCGCGACCATCATAACTCCCTTTCCAACTCCGTTTCAATGTATGCGTGAATGCGTTCCCATCCCGAGTCTGAAATGGCGGCCCCCACCACCTGGCAGACCGCGTATCCGCAGGCCGAGCCCAGGGCGCCGCATTTTTCCGGCGGCCATCCGTTGACCAGGCCGTAGAGGAAGCCGGCGGCCCACAGGTCGCCCGCTCCGGTGGTGTCCACAATGGGGCCGTCCCCGGGGCCGGGTTTCATGGGGGCGATGCGATAAACGCCGTCCGCGTCGGCCACATGGCTGCCCCGGGCCCCCACCTTCAAAACAGCGATGGCCGCCTCCCGGCGCAGACGGTCCAGGGCCTCGGCCTCGCCGCCGGCTCCGGTATAGACGCGGGCCTCGTCCTCGTTTGCGATCAGAATGTCCACATATTCGGCGATCAGCTCCCGGAGCAGCGGACCGGCCGCCTCCACCACCGTGAAGCTGGCAAGATCCAGGCAGATCCGCGCCCCGGCGGCCCGGGCCGACGCCATGGCGGCCCGGATCAGGTCCGGGTTGAACGCCATATAGCCCTCGATATGCGCGATGTCCGCGCCGGCGAAACAGTCCGGCGTCACCTCCCCGGGCAGGGTCCGCTCCGCCGCGCCCAGGTAGGTGAGCATGGTCCGCTGGGCGTCCGGCGTGATCACCGACAACACCCGGCCGGTGGGAAAACGCGAGCCGGCAAGCAATGCCTCCACGCCGTTTCGCCGCAGCTCCGATTCGAACAGATCCCCCAGGGCGTCCGGCCCGCGCTTGCCCACGAACCGGCCCGCGCCGCCCAGGCGGGCCACGCCGATTATCGTGTTGCAGGCCGACCCGCCCGGCACGATGGCCGGCTTTCCGGGGGCCTTTTTAACGGCTGCCTCCATGGTCCCTGCGTCCACCAGCCGCATGCCGCCCTTCGGGCAGGCGATGGTTTCCAGGAAGTCATCCCCGGCCCGGACCAGAATGTCCACCAGCGCCGAGCCGATACCGGCCACCATTCCGCGCTTTTTCATCGGTATCCTGTTTGTCCTTTTCCCGCAAATCCCGATGCCCCCCAATCCGGACGGGCAGTGTGGGTTCGCGTCATCTTGCGCCCGGCGTCACCAGACGAGGGGCGCGTAGATCCACCCGCTGTCGCCATCGGCATGCCGGATATGAAGCCAGCTTTCCTTCTTTTCCAGCACCCGGAACGGCACCCCCCGCTCCACCGTGAAGGCGACATCGTTGTCCGTTGACGGGCCGGTGCGAACATTGCACTTGTCCTTCAGCACGATCACCGAGGGAAAAGTGGTCACCAGCTTAGCGTAGATCCAGCCCCGATCCCCCTCGTAGTCCTTGAATTCATACCAGCCCCCCGACTTTTTGATCACGTCGATGGGGTGATACAGCTCCACCTTCCACAGCACGTCGTGCCGCGTGTCCGGCCCGGATCGAATGTTGGCCGTGTCAACATTGACCGTCATCCGCTCTGCGGCGACGATTCCCCAGGAGAGAAGAACCATCGCCCCCGCCATTATCAGCCGTTTGAACATCCTTAACCTCCTTTGGCCCCGCTGCCATGAAAAATCGAGGCGCGGCCGTCATTCCGAAAAAAAGACGATGTCCGGCAACCGCACGCAGGTGAGCTTGTTGCCATAGACCGCGCCCGTGTCGATGCCGATCTTGTTGGGCATCACCAGCGGCTCGGTAAAGGGGGTGTGGCCGAAAATCACCCGCTTTCCGAAATCATATTCCGACTCGACAAAGGGGCTCCGAATCCAGAGCAGATCGTCCGGCGACTGCATGGAAAGGGGCGCCCGATCCCGAAGCCCCGCGTGGACGAAGATGTAATGCTCCGTCTCGTGGTAAAGGGAAAGGGAGTCGAAAAACGCCGCGTGCTCCTCGGGAATGGGCGAGGCGCTCGCGGGGTGTCTGGTCGCGGGGTTTCTGGTCGCAGGGTGTCTGGTCGCAGGGTTTCTGGCCATGTAGCTTTCCAGGGTCTGCCGGCCGCCGTTGATCAGATAGGTGTATTTATCGAAATCGGTCAGGTACCGCGCCAGCATCTGCTCGTGATTGCCCTTTAAAAACACCACCCGGGGGTATCGCCGCTTCAGCTCGCACAAAAAGGAGACCACCTCAGGGACCTCCGGCCCCCGGTCAATGTAATCTCCCATGAATACAAGGGTTTCATTTTCAAGATCAATATCGATCCTGTCCATCAGGCGGCGCAACTTATCATGGCAGCCGTGGATGTCTCCGATGGCGTAAATCCGCTCCATGGCGCCCGTCACCGCATCCGCCGTCACACAACCATAAAGACCCGCCGGGGCGGGTCCAGCCGCCGCAGCCCCGCGGCTTTCGCGTCCGCCAGGGCCTGGTTGAAATCGCTCTTGGACGGATAGCCGGCGATCTCCGGCACCGTCCCGGCCCCTCCCAGTGGCCGGTACTGGGACATCACGTTCACGTAGGTGTCCGGAGACAGCCCGGCCAGGAACCCCATGATCTCCGGCGTTCCAGCCACCCCGCCCGGCAGAACCAGATGGCGGACCAGCAGCCCCCGCGCCGCGATGCCCCGGTCGTCCATGGTCAGATCCCCCACCTGCCGATGCATCTCGGCGATGGCGGCCCGGGCAGCCTCGGGGTAGTCGGGGGCGTGGCAGGTCCGCCCGGCCAGGTCCGGGTCCCAGAACTTGAAATCGGGCATGTAGATGTCGAACACCCCGTCCAGCAGCTTCAATGTGTCCACGCTGTCATAGCCGCCCGAGTTGTACACCAGCGGCAGGTTAAGCCCCTCCGCCGCCGCCTGGGCAAGGGCCGCCAGGATCTGCGGCGTCACATGGCTGGGGGTGACGAAATTGATGTTGTGGCAGCCCATATGTTGAAGGCGCAACATCATCCAGGCCAGACGGGACGGCCCCGCCGGCTCGCCTTTGCCCTCGTGGCTGATGTCGTGATTCTGGCAGAAGACGCACATCAGGTTGCAATGGGTGATAAAGATCGTTCCGGATCCGTAGCTTCCCACCAGGGGCGACTCCTCGCCGAAATGGGGCCCATGGCTGGAGACCCGCGCCTCCGCTCCGGTCTTGCAGACGCCCGTTTCGCCGGCAAGACGGTTCACGCGGCACCTCCGGGGGCACAGGACGCAATCGGACAGGATGGCCGTGGCCTTTTCGATCCTCTCGGCAAGGCGATCTGCCCGAATCAGCTTCATGTAGGCGGGCTCAAAATCTTTCATGGGTCCTCCCGTTTTTTCCCATCGATGCAACC
The DNA here is from genome assembly GCA_011390035.1 of Desulfobacteraceae bacterium. Taxonomy (GTDB): domain Bacteria; phylum Desulfobacterota; class Desulfobacteria; order Desulfobacterales; family JAABSP01; genus JAABTE01. The sequence continues at coordinate 4,516 of JAABTE010000067.1, forward strand.
ACGGCGCAACTGCTATGCCAGGCCCAGCAGACGCCCCCCCTGGTAGACAGCAAAGGCCACCCCCCACGCAAGCGCGGTGGAATAGCCGATGCTGAACAACATCCACCGGGTGGATCCCGTTTCTCTGCGGATGGCCGACACTGTTGCCAGGCACGGCATGTACAGCAGAACGAAGAGCATCATGGACAGCGCCGACAACCGCGTCATCCCCGATTCCCCCAGCGCCGCCTGCAATGCCTCGGACCCCTGCCCGGCGGCGTGCAGAATGCCCAGGGTGGAGACCACGATCTCCTTGGCGGCGAAACCGGTGAGCAGGGCCACGCTCCCCCGCCAGTCGATGCCCAGGGGATGGAACACCGGCGCCATGAATTTTCCCAGACGCCCCATGTAAGACTTTTCCGCCCGTTCCATGTCGCGGGCCTGCCGGACCTCGTCCACCCGCCGGTCCATCTCCGCTTGGAGGGCTTCCCGGCGCTGGCCGGCGCTGGCCTCGGCGGCGCTGGCCTCGTAAGCCTCGCGGATAAACGCGATGCGGCCCTCGTAATCCACGGAATAATCGATGTTTCTCGGAAACGCCGACAGCCCCCACACCACCACGGAGCCCACCAGGATCACGCCGGTCATCTTCTTTAAAAACATCTTGCTCCGGTCCCACATGTGGATCATCAGGCTTTTTAGCATGGGCGCCCGGTAGGGAGGCAGCTCCATTACAAAGGGCGCCTCCTCCCCCTTGAGCAGTGTGGACCGGAAGAGCCGGCCGGTCAGGATCGACAGCGCGATGCCCATCAGATAGATCCCGAAGATCACCGACCCGGCCTGGGCCCCGAAGAAGGTTCCGGCCAGGATGATGTAAACCGGCAGCTTGGCCGAGCAGGACATGAAGGGCGTGATCAGGATGGTCAGAATCCGGTCCCGCTCGCTTTCCAGGGTGCGGGCCGCCATCACCGCCGGCACGTTGCATCCGAAGCCCATCAGCATGGGGATGAATGACTTGCCGTGCAGGCCGATCAGGTGCATGATCTTGTCCATCAGGAAGGCGGCCCGGGCCATGTACCCGGTGTCCTCGAACAGGGCGATGCAGAAGAACAGGATCAGAATATTGGGCAGAAAGACGATCACGCTGCCAACCCCGGCAATGAGGCCATCCATCAGAAAGTCCCGGAACAGCCCCTGGGGCAACGCCCGGGTCAGCCCGCCGGACAGCAGGCCGATGCCGCTTTCGATCCAGGCCATGGGATAAGCACCCAGAGAAAAGGTGAGCTGAAACATGGCCCATATGAAAAAGATGAACACCGGCAGGCCCAGCAGCCGGTTCGTCAGCACCAGATCGATGTTGCGGGAGATATCCACCCGCCGATGGGTCGTGGAAGTGGTGACTGCCTCGCGGACAATGCCGGCGATGAACCCGTACCGCTCATCGGTCATGATGATCTCCGGGTCATCGTCGTACAGGTCCCTCAGCGTGGCCCGATGCCGGTCCACCAGATCCATCAGGGCGCCGGCCCCTTGCCCCATGGCCGCCGCCGCGCGCTCCCGCACCACGGTGTCGTTTTCCAGCAGCTTGATGGCGATCCAGCGGGGATTGTAGGGCAGCTCGCCGGTGGCGCCCCCGACAAGGCGCTCTCGGATTTCGGCAATGGCCACCTCAATGTCCTTGGAATACTTCACCCGCCGCCGCCGGGGAATCTCCACATCGCTTTCCGCCAGGGCGATGGCGCTTTCGAGCAGCCCGTCGATGCCCTCGTTCCGGTTTCCCACGGTGAATACCACGGGCAGATCCAGCAGCTCGGACAGCTTGTCCGCGTCGATCTTGATGCCCCGCTCCCGGGCCACGTCCGCCATGTTGAGGGCAAAGAGCAGCCGGCAGTCCAGCTCCCGCAGTTGGGTGGCCAGGTACAGGCTGCGCTCCAGGTTCGAGGCGTCGATGATGTCGATGACAACGTCCGGGCTCTCGTCCAGGATGAAGTCCCGGGCCACGATCTCCTCGATGGAAAAGGGGGTGAGGCTGTAGGTGCCGGGCAGATCGACGATCTTCAGCGCGTAGCCGTGTCGATGGATGGTCCCTTCCTTCTTCTCCACGGTGACGCCCGGCCAGTTGCCCACCTTCTGACGGGTGCCGGTGAGGTTGTTGAAGATGGTCGTCTTGCCGGAGTTGGGGTTTCCGGCCAGGGCGATGGTGAGGATTGAAGACTCCATGGCAACGGCTATGGAATCGGCTCCACCATGATCTGAGACGCCTCCGACACCCGGAGGGACACATGGTAGCCTTTTACGATCAGTTCCAGAGGATCTTTCAGGGGCGCGTATTTTTCCACATAGATCTCCGCGCCCTTTACGATGCCCATCTCCAGTATCCGCCGGCGCAACACACCCTCGCCGCCCACCCGCGTCACCCGGCCCCGCTGGGATTCCCGCAGCTCGGAGAGCCGCTTGGGCACCGCCGGCGCCCCGGCCGCCGCCGCTTCCGTTTCCGCCGCCCGGGTCATTGAGCGCCGCCTTCCGCAGCCTTCATCTCCTGGCTATCCAACGCCCGGACCATGATCTTGTCCGCAAGCCCCCGGCCCAGGGCCAGCCGGTTGTGATCCAGTGCCACCACCACCTGCCCGGCGCTCAGGTTGGTGATCACCTCGATCTCGTCGCCCACCCTCAGGCCCATGGTCATCAGCCGCACCCGGACATTGGAGCCGCCCGCAACCTCCCGGACCACCAGCCGCTCCCCCTGCCGGGCGGCGGTGAGCGGCAGAATGGGGATGCGCTCTTTGAGACAATCCCGGCAGATGCCGTAGATCTCCATCCGGTGCTGGAGCATGTGAAACCCGCTGTCGGCGGCGATCTTCCGCTGCAGGGACTCCATGGATTCGTTGGTGAATTCCTCGATCCGGCCGCACTTTGTGCAGATCATGTGATCATGGTGCTGGCCCAGGTGCCGGTGCTCGTAGAGCATCCGGCCGTTGTCGAACCGATTGGCGTGGAGGAAGCCGAAATGGCACATCAGATCCAGGGTTTCCCGGATGAGGGCCGGGCTGAAATCGTGACCGTTTTCATTCAGCATTTCGGTCACTTCCGCTTCGCTGAGATGGTGTTCCGTCTGAAGAAGGATCTCCAGTATCCGGTACCGGTCCTCGAACCGGTCGATGTTTTCCTGACTGAACAGCTTGCGGAATTGCTGCTTTTCCTGATTATGAATCGCTTTCAAGCCTGTTTTCCCTTGAGCGTCCTCCGGGATATTTCGCCGGGCCATCCTTGCGCCCTTCCCCTGGCGGGGAAAATGCCCGACCCACGAAAATAAAATCTGGAAGATAGTATGAATGGACGGCCCTTGTCAACCGGAAGGTCTTTTTCAGCGGGCATGGCCAGGCACTTCGTAGGTGGTGCAGGAACCGCCGGAGCAGGTGCGCGTGCGGGAATGAGCCCCGCCGCCCCCGGCAGATCCGCCGGAGGCCGCGCCCATGGCGTAGTTGGGGGCGCTCATCACCCGCTCGAAAGTATCGGCGCCGCACTTTGGGCACTTCATCTCAACATCTTCTCCGGACTTGACAACCAGCAGCTCGAAAAGGTCCTGGCATTCCGAGCATTTAAATTCATAAATCGGCATGGCGATTGTCTCCTTCGGGGCATAGCCCCGAATGATAAGGTTGTTACCTTTATATATATATAGTTAGCGAACCCGGAAAGCCGGGTGTGTCAACTCTCGGCGCTTGCTTCGTTTTTAGGCCCCACGCGGAACAGTTGAATATAGCGTGCATCCAGCCGCTCCGCCGTCACGGATCCATATTCATTTTCCACGGTGTCCAGCAGCAGATCCAGCGCGGAGGCCTGCGCATCGCCATCCACCCCCGCCCACCGGAAGAAAGCATCCCGCATCTCCGGCCGAATTTTCGACGGCCCCTCGCCTGTCTTATTCCATAGCTGATCGAAAAATCGCCGTAACTCCGCCATCGTCAGCTCCGCCTCCCCCGGCCCCAGCCCCAGAAACGCCCGGGCCCACAGGGTAAGCAGAAGATTTTGCCAGGTCAAAAAGGGATCCGCCGGCGGCGGCGGGTCGATCCGGCCCAGCAGCCCATCCACGGCCATGGCCTGATCCAGGGCATCCCCGGTTGCCGCGATATCGGCCATGTCGGCAAATTCCCGATAGATAACGCCGGTCTGGTAGTTATCGAAATACAGGGGCCGGTCCAGCAGCAGGCCGCCGATGACGCCCATCCACGCCTCGTCCCAAAAGCTCAGGGGCAGGCCCGCTGCGGCAAACCAGCTTGACTCCCGCCATCGGCGCGCCCGCCACTTGAGCGCCAGGGCCTTGCCGTAGCCGACGCGAAACAGCCGGAGCAGCGGATACTTGCGGAGCAGACGGCCCCGGCGGCGCGCCGCCTTTCCGCCGCCATCCGGGGCCGCGGCCTGAAGACCGATGCCCACATAGCCGCACGCCTTTCTCACCACCGCCGCCAGATCTTCCCGGCTCCGGATCATCCGGTCGTCGGCCACCGCGATCTGATTGCTCAGGCCGGCGAACTCGGACTGGAGGGTTTCCAGCGCCTCCGGATCACCGATGGTCTCCAGCGCCTCGGTGAAAACCGTTGCCGCCCCCGCCATCTGGCCGCCCAGCAGGATCGGCGGGTGAAACCCCGGCGGGGCATCCTCCCGCTCCGGCTGCATCCATTTTTCGCCGCCGGCGGCGATGGCATCCTCCGCAAGGGGCTGATAAACGCCCACGGCCTCATGAAAGGGCGCAAATCCCCTTTCCGCCAGTCGGACGTTCCGCATCCGGAACGCCTCCTCCTCGTATTCGGCCGGTATGAAGGTGGAAAATTCGAGCATCATCCGGTGAAAGTATTCAAAGTCCTCCTCGGCCAGGCGCTCCAGGAAGCGCATGATGAAGGCTTCCCGGATATCGGCGTCCGCGTCGGGCGACGCCGACGCTTCCCCTGATTCCCGCGGCGCCGATTCCCCAGCCCCGGACTCCTCTCCGTCGCCCAAAGACTCCCCTTGCTCCGCCTCCCCTTGCCCCGCCTCCGCATGTCCGGCCTCCGCCTTCCGGCCTGAAAAACGGATGTAGAAGACATCATCGAAGGTGATCAGATCATCCCCCAGCTCCGTCGGGTCCTGGTCGTGCTGGCGGATCGCCACCGAGATATTCCGGCTCAGGTAGTATTCCATCAGCTCCGTCTGCCCGGTTTTGAACCAGTGGATGAGCTGGCTCGGATTGGCTTCGATCATTAGGGACAGCCAATCGGTGAGCGCCCCCATGTCCAGCCGATCCTTCCGCCATGCTTCGACATCCAGAACATACTCCCACTGGCGCGTTGAGGCCAGGCCCAGCAGCTCCAGGGCGTCGGAACGGCCGATGTCGTGGATCAGCAGGCGAAGGTCCATGTCCGAAAAGGAGTGGACCAGAGCCGGCGGCTGGGGAAAGGACAGGATCGCGTCCAGCGCCCGCTCCGGCGGCAGCGTAAGGATCTCCCGGCGTTTTCGGGCCAGCGGGGCCAGCCGCTCCCGGGCAGCCCCCTCAATGGATCTATCGGTTTCCATGGGCTAAATGTATAGGCGCGTTCGGCAGATTGTCAACACGGACGGTCCCTTGATGGAATGGCGATACGGGTCAGAATCAGAAGGCCGGGTATCGCCATCAGGGCGCAGGCCATAAAGAACCCGAACCACCCCATCTCCCGGGCCAGAATGCCCGAGGGCGCGGTGACCAGATCACGGGAGATGCCCATGAAGCTGGTGAGCAGGGCGTATTGTGTGGCAGTGAACCGCCGGTCCGTCAGGCTGGCCATGAAGCCCATGAAGGCGGCGGTGCCCATGCCGGCAGACAGGTTTTCAAAGGCGATCACCCCGCCCAGGGCCGCGATGCTGTGCCCAACGCGGTCCAGCAGGGCGAACCCGACGGTGCTGATCGCCTGAAGGACGCCGAAGACATACAGGGAGCCGACGATGCCCATCCGCAGCATGATCAGCCCCCCCAGCCCCGCGCCGGCGATGGTGGCCCAGAAGCCGAACAGTTTTACCACCGCGCCGATCTCGCTCTTGGTGAATCCCGTCTCGAGATAAAAGGGCGTGGTGATGGCCGCGGCCATCTGATCGCCGATCTTGTAGGCCAGGATGAAGGCCAGTATCCAGAGGGCCCCCGGTCTGCGGAAATACTCCACGAAGGGATCCACAACCGCGGCCGCAAGAGAGGTGGGCCTTCCCTCCGCCGCCGGCGGCTCCACCGTCCACAGGGTGGTGAAAATCCCCACCCCCATGCAGCCGG
>JAABTE010000068.1 GCA_011390035.1 Desulfobacteraceae bacterium
GGGCCGAAGCGCCGTCTCGCGGCGTCTCCTCACCCCCCCCCTCGCGGAGCGCCGGGCGGCGGCATTGCCCCGTCCTGAAACCTCGACCCTCGGATACGATGATCGGAGCGGAAAGACCACCCCATGGAGTCGCGTCCTTCAATTTTCGAGTATCTGGATTACCGAGCCTTCCTCCAGGACATGTTCGCCTTCCGCAAGCGGATGAACCGCTTCTTTTCCTATCGATTTTTCTCCAGGGAATCGGGGCTTTCCTCGCCCAACTTCCTCAAGCTGGTCATGGACGGCCGGCGGAATATGACCAGCAACAGCATCGCCAAGTTCGCCAGGGGCTTTGGCCTGAGCCAGAAGGAGCGAGATTTTTTCGAGAATCTGGTCTTCATGAACCAGGCGGCCTCCCACGAGCAGCGCAACCATTATTATCTGAAGATGATGCGGATGAAGGGGCTGGCGGACGTTCAGCGGCTGGAAAAGGCGGCCTACGACTATTTTTCCAACTGGTATTGCCCGGTGATCCGGGAGATCGCATGCTTCGGCGACGGCCGGCTCACGGCCGAGGAGATCGCCGCCGCCCTGGAGCCGCCCATCACCACCCGGGAGGCGGAAGGGGCGCTGGAGCTGCTCGCTCGGCTGGGGCTGCTGAAAAAGGACGCGGACGGGCGCTGGACCCAGGGGGCCCAGGCGGTGAGTACGGGGCCGGCGGTGCGCTCGCTGGTGGTGGCCAACTTTCATCGGGAGATGCTGCGGCTGGCCGCAGAGGCCATCGAGCGGCATCCGGCGGCGCGGCGGGACATCAGCGCCGTGACCCTGGGCGTGCGCGGAGACAGGATGGCCGAGATCAAGGAGAAGGCGGCCGCCTTCCGAAAGGAGCTGCTGGAGCTGGCCGGCGGCGACGAGGGGGCCGATCGGGTGATTCAGGTGAACATTCAGGCGTTTCCATTGACCCGCGAGGCGGTATTGGAGAACAAGCCATGAGACGGACGCGATCGGGCCGGCCCGCGCTGGGTTTCGGCATCCGCTTTTTAAGGAAGCATGTTTTTTCAACCCGGATCAGGCCCAGGATCAGGCCCAGGATCGCGCCCAGGATCACGCCGGTCCTGGAGCTTGCCCTGGCGCTGGCGCTGGCCTTGGGAGCGGCCGGGTGCGACATCATGGCCGGCGGCGGCACCGAGGTGGGCAACCCCGAAAGCATGGTGGCCCTTGCCGATGACGCTTCCACCGCCGCTTACCTGAAGGATGCCCATGCCGGAAGCCTGCTGCCGGAGGCGGCATACGCCGGCGTTAAAGACGACGCCGCCTGGGAGGGCCATCCGCCGCCGATGGCCTCTCCCGAAGCCGGCGCCGGCGATTATCTGTCCTCCCCCGACACCAGGGGCATCGCTTCGGGGGCGGCGCCCCGGCTGCGGGCCGACAGCCCGCTGCTGTACGCGGAAACCGACGCCGGCGTGACCGCGGTGATGGCGACCCCGGCCGAGGCCATGGCCCTTGCCGGAACGATTGCCGCCCCGGGGACCGTCGAGGCGGTTTATTCTCACGAAAACACCCTGGCGGTCATTTATACGCCGACGGACGGCGCCGGCGCGGCAAGGGACGAGATCCTTGTCACCGGAACGCTGCCCGCCGGCACCCCTTACTGGATTCCGGCCAATGCAAGGACCGGCGTTTTGCTGGCGGATGTATCCGATCCCTATCATCCCCGCCTGATACAGCGGGTGGAGGCGGACGGCGTCTGCGCCGCGTGGCGGGCCGACGGGGCACGGCTGACGCTGGTCACCCAGTTCCTGCCGGCGCTGCCGGACCTGCGATTCGCCTACGATCCGTCCGCTGAATCGCCCGCGGGCGTGGCGGCGGCGAACCGCCCTCGGATGCACGACCTGTCCGCCGATGATCTGCTGCCCCATTACCGCGCCTACAACGCCGCCGGGGCGCTGGCCTCAGCCGGCCGGCTGGTGACGGCCGACAACCTGTTTCGTCCCGGCGCCGCCGCCGGCGGCAGCATCGCCACCCTCTGGCGGGTGGACCTGGATCGGCCGGAGGCCGCCATCATTCGAGCCGGCATGGCGGCGGATATTCACGCCATTCACCTGACGGCGGATGGGGCGTATCTGGCCGCGTGCCGGTGGCGGGCGGAATCGGCGGCCGGGTTCGTGACGGATGTGTTCCGATGGCGATTCGATGCCAACGGCCTGGCTCCGGCCGGCGCGGCGTCCCTTGCCGGGCGGCTGCTGGACCGGGGCGCCATGGGCGGAGACGCGCAACGCCTCTTTCTGGCCACCGTGGCCGATGGGAAGGCCGCCGATGCGGCCCCGGCGCCGGTCTTCATCTGGCGGCTTGCCGCCCTGAATGACGCGCTGGCCGCCGCATCCCAAATTTCCGTTGCCGGCGGCGGCTTTCAGACCGAATCGGCCCGATTCGACGGCGACCTGGGCTATCTGATAAGAGCCGACGGGCCGCCCCGGCTGATCGATCTTGCAGACACCCCCCGGACGGCCGGCGTCCTTCCCCTGTACGGGCAGACCCTTTTCGCCCGGCCGATTGCCGGCGATCGCCTCCTGACCCTTTCCCGCTCCCCGGAGCAAGGCGACTTCATCCTGACCCTTCTGGACATCGCCGACCCGGACGCCCCCGAAAAAATCGACGCCATCCGCGTGGGCCCATCCGAGGATCAGGCGGGCCTCATCCTGCGGCCGGCGGATCTGACATACGACGCGGCCACCCGGCTGCTGGCCCTGCCCGCCGCCCATTATCGCCTGGCGGATGACACCCGCGCCCCGTTCGCCGAGACCGTCCGGATCTATGAAATGGATCCCACCGCCGGGATCCGGGCCGTCGGCGCGCTGTCGCCGCCCGCGCCGGCGGCGGAGGGCGCGAATTCGTCTCCGGCCCGGGCCATCTTCATGGACGGCGTCGCCTACGCCGCCGGACAGGACGGCATCCATGCGGCTCATGTCGCCGATGGATTGACCCCGGCCGGATCAATTCATTTTCCGCGGGCCTCCACGCAGCCGCTTTATCCATAAACGGAAAAAAAACCGCTTGAACGCAAACTGCTTGAACGCGAACAAAGCGCAAGCACCGCAAATCATCGGGAGGTGGATCATGGAACAGATGCGATTGATGTTGCCGCGCCGGCTGCTGACCATACTGGCGGCATCTCTGGCGGCCGCCCTGCTGTTGGCCGGATGCGACGGCGATGGTGGAAAGTCGGGGAGCAATACGGGAATTCCGGACAGCGAGATCCGCTCCGGCGTTTTCCTGGACAGCCCGGTGGCCGGCCTTTACTATGAAACGGCCACCCTGTCCGGCGTAACCGACGCCGCGGGCCGGTTCAGGTATCGCAAGGCGGAGACCGTGCGCTTTTCCATCGGCGCGGTGGCCATAGGCGGCGCACCCGGGGCCGACATTATAACGCCTTTGGATCTTGCCCCCATGGCGGCCGGCGTGGCCGACCCCCGTGTGACGCGCGTCTGCCGGCTGCTCCAGGCCCTGGACGAAGACGGCGATCCGCGCAACGGCATCGTAATACCCGAGGCGGCCCGGACGGCCGCCAAAGAGTGGCCAATAGACCTGGACGCCCCGGACGCCGATTTCGAGGCGTCGGCCGGCGCCATGCTCACCGCCCTTTCCACGGCTGGCGTCTTTCCGCCCAACGCGGATCTGCCCAGCGCCGAGAGCGCCCGGAACCACATGCGACGCACCCTGGACATGGCTGTTTACCCCATCGACGCGGCCGGAAAGCCCCACCGGTTCCTGTCCGCCGGCCTCGGATCATACGCCGGCGACGTGGATTCCGGCGCGGAAAAGGACGACGTCTTCCAGCCCCCCGAGCCCGCCCCCGGAGATGACCTCGCCAGGCAGATCGAGGAGGCCGACATCATCCGGGCCGACGGATCGCGGCTGTATCTGCTCAACGCCTATCGCGGTCTTATCATCTGCGACATAGCGGACCTGGACCGGCCCGCCATCTCCGGCCGGCTGGCCTTGAGCGGCGAGCCGAAAGAGATGTACATCCGGGACAACCGGGCCTACGCGCTGGTCCAGCTTTACGACGCGCCCATCCCGGTTGACGCCGGCTCGGAAACGCTCCCGATGCCCCGGCTCTCCAGCCGGCTGTATGTGGTGAACATCGCCGATCCGGCCCGCCCCGAATTGGCCGGCACCTTCGATTTGCCGGGGCAGGCCACCGATTCACGAATCGTGGGCCACATTCTTTACGCCGTCCTCTCGGATACCGACGCCCCTTACCAGCCATTGCCGGAACCTGGACTGAAACCGGAGCCGGAGCCGACATCGCAATCGGAACCGGCATTGGAACCGGCATCGGAGCCGGGATCGGAACCGGCATCGGAGCCGGGATCGGAACCGGCATCGGAGCCGGGATCGGAACCAGCATCTTCGGATGAAACCGACGCCGATGAAACCGACACCGCCGCAGGGCCTCAAATCACCGTGGCCGCCTTCGATCTGAGCGATCCGTCCAATGTCCGGGAGGTGGATCGGGAGGTGTTCGACGGATCGGCCCGCTTCATTCATGTAACCGAATCGGCCGTCTTCGTGGCCGCCGCCGTTTACGACACGAGCGCGGGAGAGGCCACCCGGGTCACCCATGTGGACATCTCGGACCCGGACGGCGCCATTGTCCGGCGCGGCGCCGTCACCGTTCCGGGCCACATCGCCGATGAATTCAAGATGAGCTATTTCCACGGGCATCTGCGGATCTGCACCCACCAGTGGATCGACGGGGGCGTGAGCTATCTGTATGTCATCGATGTGTCCGATCCGGATCATCCCATGCAGGTGGGCAAGGTGGAGCTGGGCCGGGGGGAGCAGCTTTTCGCCACCCGGTTCGACGGAAACCGGGCGTATCTTGTCACCTACGAGCGCAAGGACCCGCTATGGGTGGTGGATCTGAGCGATCCGGCCCATCCGGCGGTGCGCGGCGAGCTGATCGTGCCGGGCTGGTCCACCCACATCGAGCCTTTGGGGGATCGGCTGGTGGCCCTTGGCGTGGACGACACGGCGGGATGGCGGGTGGCCGTTTCCCTGTTCGACGTGTCGAATCCGGAGGCGCCGGCGCTGGTCCAGCGCCTCTCCTTCGGCGAGTCGGAAGGGTGGTCCCATTCCAGCGCCTATAACGATGTAAAGGCTTTTTCGGTTCTGCCGGACATCGGCCTGATCCTGTTGCCCTACACCACCAGCGCATACGCTGACGGCTCATACGGGGAAGCCCACCGTCTCCAGCTCATAGATTTGGCGCCGGACAAGCTCACGGCAAGGGGCTGGGTGGATCACAAGGGCAGCGTGCTGCGGGGCCGGGTTCACGAGGACCGGCTGTTTTCCGTTTCCTCCGACGAGCTGAGGGTGATCGACGCCTCGGATCGGGACCAGCCGGTGGTGACCGCCACGGTGGCCCTGTCCGCCAACGTGTTGGATTTCGTGGCCCTTGACAACGGCCACGGCGTCCAGATGGTGGCCGAGCCGGACGGATCGGTCCGGCTGCGATCGGTTGCCCTGGGCGACGCGGACTCCCTTTCCGGCATCGGCGAAATCGAACTGGGAAAGGGCTATCCCGCCGGATTGTTCGTCAACGGCGCCTATGTGTACGCCGCGGTCAACGACCACGGAGATGTCTGGATCGACGACACCGCCGGCGCCGCCGACGCGGCCATGCCCCCATGGGGTGAACCTTCCCTTACCCTTTTCACCTGCGATTTCACCGATCCGGGAAATCCGGCCCGGCGCGGGGCCGTCACCGTCCCCGGAACCGCCGCCCGATCCCTTCCCATCTCCGGCGGACCGGCCCTGTGCCCCTGGTACGGCGGCGGCGATCTGATTCAGGTCAAGCCGGACGCGCTGGCGCTGACCGCCTCTTATTCATACTATTATGGCCAGCTCCCTGACGCCCCGAAAACGGAGGACGCCCCCGGCCCGGCCCATGGCAACAGCATTTGGCCGCTGACCGTTCTGGACCTGTCCGACCCGGACGCGCCGGTCGTGGCCGCCACCGCGGAGCTGGCATCGCCGGAAGCCACCGCCTTTTTCGCCCGGGACAGCGTGCTTTACTACAGCTACCCGGCCACCCCGGAAACCAACGCCGAGGGCCGTCAGACCGTCCGATACCATCTGGGCCGGACGGACCTGTTCAACCCGTCCGCCCCCAGTGCCCTGGCGCCGGTCAACATCCCCGGCGTCTGCGTTGGCATGGAAGGGTTCGGCCCGTACATCTTCACCCTGGACCAGCAGTGGGACGACGGGGGCAACGTCCTATCCACCTTCAACAGCCTCAAGCTAGAAGATGACACCGCCTACCTGCTGGACGGGGTGGAAATGGCCGATGCGTCGCCCATCACCGTGGTGGCCGACGGCCTGGCCTGGATCACCGCCGGCTATAACTGGCGCTCCGCCGGCGAGATGAAGCTCATCGACCTGTTCGATCCGCGGGACCTGCGGGTTTACACCCGCTCCCTGCCCCAGGGCTGGGCCCAGGCGATCGGCGCCAGGGGAGACCGGGCCTTCTTCAACTTCCAATACGGCACCGCCTGCTACAACGCCGCCGACCCCAATAATATCCGCCTGGAGGAGATGCGGCATCATCAGTCATGGAACACCCGCGTCCACTTCACCGAAACCCACGCATACGCTCCGCTTGGATATCATGGCCTCTGGGTAAAGGCCATGGATTAACCTTCCCGATTCCGTCGCCGGAGCGGATTGGTTTTCCGCCGCTCCGGCGACGCTTTTCTGTCTCCGGCAAAACGGCCGTAACGAATCGCATTAATAAAAATGTTTTCGTTTTTTAATTCAATCCGGTATAATGCGGCGGGTTACGAAAGAGGGGGGGCGGGATCATAAACATCAATCAGGAATGAGAAACCACATGCGACATCGAAACGATAACAACAGGCGCCGCGCCGGCATCCACATAAAAACCGGCATCCACGTAAAAACCGGTCTGAAGGCGGGCGGGATCCCAATATGACCGGAACGACATCCGGATCAAACCTGATCATTCGCATCGTCCTGGCGCTGGCGGCCCTGGCCGTCACCGGCTGGCTGATTTACTATTACAAACCCGCCCCCGCCGGGCCGGACCCGGATCTCATCGCCAACGTGGGCCCGCGAGAGATCCGGGCCGAGGGCTTTCGCCGGGAGGCGGTCCGGCGCGGCGGCATTCGGCGGGAGGGCCTGGATCGGCAAGCCCTGCTGGAAGAGATGATCAGTTACGAGGTCCAGCTCGCAAAGGCCCTGGATGACGGGCTGGACAAGGACCCGGAAGTGGTCCGGGCCTATCATAACCTGCTGGTGGGCAAGCTGCGCCAGGGGCTGCTTCAGCCCCGCATCGAAAGCGTGACCATCACCGACGAGATGGTGGCCGCCCATTACGAGGCCAATCCGGAAAAATACACCCGGCCGGCCCGGGCCCGGGTCGCCCTTCTTTTCCTGGAAACCCATCCCGCCATGAGCGAGGAAAAGCGCCAGTCCGTCCGGGACCGGATGGCCGAGGCGCGGGAAAAGGCCCTGGCGGTTCCGCCGGAGGAGCGGGGTTTCGGCGCCCTGGCCATCTCCTGTTCGGAAGACCAGGCCAGCCGCTACAAGGGCGGCGACATCGGCTGGCTGGCCGAGGGCCGCGCCTACCGGTGGCCCGACCCGGTGGTTTCCGCCGCCTTCGCCCTGCCCGAGCCCGGCGCGGTGAGCGATGTCATCGAAACGGACAAGGGCCTTTACCTGGTCAAGCTGCTTGATCGCCGCCCCGCCGAGATCACCCCCCTGGAAAAGGTGGCAGCCCGCATCCGCCATAAAATGCTCCTTGAAAAACGAAAGGAGACGGAAGCGGCATTCCTGGCCGAAACGAGGTCGGCAACGCCCATCGAGGTGTTTGCGGAGGCGCTGGAGGCGGTGGAACTGCCAGATGCCGGCGACTCCGGACAGAGGCCGCCCTCTCTGCCCTGAGCCGAGAGGAAGCGAGGATCAAATGGAAACCGGCAAGGAGACCGCGCCCTCCGGGAGCGGACAGGATATCGCGGATGGCGGGCGGGATCTGCCGCGGCTTGAAATGGCCCTTTTGGAGATCCGCCAACGGGAGATCGAAACAAGGGGGCTGCTGGACGCGGCCCGGGCCATCATGGAATGCCATGATTTCACCTCCTCGGCCCGCCGGATTTTCGACGCCTGCCGGGAGGCCACCGGCGCCGTGTCCGGCTATGTGGCCCTGTTGAGCGATACCGGCGAGGAAAACGATGTACTCTTCCTGGAGTCCGGCGGCCTGCCCTGCGACGTGGACCCGAACCTGCCCATGCCGGTGCGGGGCCTTCGGGCCATCGCCTACCACAAGGCCCGGGTGGTGTATGAAAACGATTTCATGAACAGCCACTGGGTCCGATTCATGCCGTCGGGGCACGTTGCGATGAAAAACGTGATGTTCGCCCCCCTGCGCGTACACGGGGCGGTGCTGGGGGTGATCGGGCTGGCCAACAAGCCGGGGGATTTCACGGCGGACGACGCCCGCATGGCGGACGCCTTCGGCGACATGGCGGCCATCGCCCTGCGGCGGGCAAGATCCGAAGAAGCCCTGGCCGCCTCGGAGCGCTCCCTGCGCGCCACCCTTGACAGCCTGTCGGCGCACATCGCCCTTCTGGACGAAAACGGCCGCATCCTGCTGGTGAACAAGGCATGGCGGGAATTCGCCGAGGAAAACGGCGGCACCGCCGCAGCCGTTTCGGAGGGGACCAATTACTTCGCCCCCTGCGACAATGCCGCCGGGCCGGAGGCCCAAATGGCGGCCGACTTCGCCGCCGGCATCCGGTCCGTTATCTCCGGGGCGTCCGAATCCTTCAACATGGAATACCCGTGCAACAGCCCGGAGCAGGATCGGTGGTTCATCGGACGAGTAACACCCTTTGCCGGAGAGGGCGCCCGGCGAGTGGTGGCCTCCCACGAGGACCTGACAGAGCGCCAGCGCTCCGAAGCAGAGCGGGAACGGCTGCGGGATCAGTTGCTCCAGGCCCAGAAGATGGAGTCCGTGGGCCGGCTGGCCGGCGGCGTGGCCCATGATTTCAACAACATGCTCAACGTCATCATCGGCCATGCGGAAATGGCCATGGATGATCTGCCCCCGGGCCACCCGATCCACGCCGGCCTTAACGAAATTTACAAGGCCGCCGAGCGCTCCGCCAACCTCACCCGCCAGCTTCTGGCCTTTGCCCGGAAACAGACCATCAAGCCCCAGGCCCTGGATCTGAACGAGACGGTGGCGGGCATGCTCAAGATGCTCCGGCGGCTCATCGGCGAGGATATCGACCTGGACTGGCGGCCGGCGGCCGACTTGTGCCAGGTGAAGATGGACCCGTCCCAGATCGACCAGATTATGGCGAACCTGGCGGTCAACGCCAGGGACGCCATCGCCGGCGTTGGCCACCTGACCATCGAGACGGCCAACGTGGCACTGGACGAGGCATACTGCTCCCGCCGCGCCGGCTTCAAGCCCGGCGAGTTTGCGATGCTGGCGGTGAGCGACGACGGCCGGGGCATGGAAAAGAAGGTGCTATCCAACATCTTCGAGCCCTTCTTCACCACCAAGCCCGACGGCGCCGGCACCGGCCTGGGTCTTGCCACCATCTATGGCATCGTCAAGCAAAATAACGGATTCATCAACATCTACAGCGAGCCCGGCGCCGGCACCACCGTCAAGATCTACATTCCCCGTCACCTTTCGGACGATTCCGCGCCTCTGTCAATCCTGCCCGAGGGCCCCGGCCCCGAGGGCAGCGAAACCGTGCTGCTGGTGGAAGACGAGCCGGCCATCCTCAACCTGGTAGAGATGATGCTGTCCAGATTCGGCTACCGGGCGCTTGCCGCCGGCTCTCCGGCCGAGGCCCTCCGCCTGGCCGAAGCCCACGACGGCCCCATCCACCTGCTGATGACGGACGTGATCATGCCCGAGATGAACGGCCGGGACCTGGGGGATCGCCTGCTGGCGGCGTACCCGAAAATGAAGATTCTGTTCATGTCCGGCTACACGGCCAATGTCATCGCCCATCGGGGGGTGCTGGACGAATCGGTCAATTTCATCCAGAAGCCCTTTTCCAGCCGAGCGCTGGCGGCGCGGGTGCGGGCGGCGCTGGATGAGGATGCGTGAAAGAGGACAGAACCGCCATTGATCCTGAAAAATTTTCTTATCATGATAGATGTCATACACCCATAACCCTCGGAGGATGCCATGAACGCGACCATCGGACAAAAAATGACGGCCATCGGCGTTTTCATCGTCATCGGCCTGACCATCCTGCAGGTCAACTCCTTTTACACCAACCGAATGATCCGGGCGGCGTCCGAGGCGGCGGAGCATCGCAATCATCAGCGGGAGATGCTGGGCAACATGAAGCAGGCCCAGTCGGACCTGATCCTGGCGACCATGGATTCCATTATCGATAAGGCCGCGGGCGAGATCAGCGCGGAGCGGATTGCCGTTATCAACGAGAACATAACCTTTTTGAGCGCTCACCTGGAAGAGCTTCGGCGCCTTGCGGACACGGAAGAGGAGGTCCGGATGGCCGAGGAAGTCGTCCGGATGGTGCCCATACTGGATGAGGCGATCCGGAAAAATCTGCGGGAACTGATTGAGCGCGGGGCCGAGCGCACCTCTCACATCCAGGGAGCCTTCATCCGCATGGATGATGATATCGATCGGGTGGGGGGGCAG
>JAABTE010000069.1 GCA_011390035.1 Desulfobacteraceae bacterium
ACCTGGCAAATCCCACCGCCAGTACCACATCGCCCTCCTTGATAATAAAATCAGCGGGCCTGTCCGGTTTCGGATAGTCATCGAAAACCTCGCCCAGCAGGATGTCCCGGCCCGCGCGCTCTGGGCCGAGGATATCGAACCCGGGCAATTTGTCCCTCAGCAGCGCAAACATCCTCTCGGTCAGATCATAGCCCTTTTTGCCCCGGTCCTTATATTCCCACAACACCGCGCAAAGGGCCTCATCCGGCATGGGCCGCGATGAAAACGCTCTCTGCGCCTCCGCGATCGGCCTGAAGTTCTTCCCGAACTGATCGCAAATCCACTGAGCCCTGGTCTTTTTCTTGAGCATTTCTACCGGTGTGCCCGGGCTTACATATTTCCGGAAGACCCGTGCCAGTTGAATGCGCATCCACGGCTGCCGGACCTCTGCGATGTGAATGAAAAGCCGGACAGAGCTTTCCGAAGACTTGAGAATCTGCCCGAAAAGCTCCAGGACCGGCCAATAGAGGTTACAGGCATCTATGAGTATGTCCGGATAAAAATCTCCCGTTGCAAGGGTTATCCAGTTTACCCCATCTTCCTTATAGTCTCTAAAGCTTTTGATATTGGCCATTTTCTCAGATGTTTAGCATCTCATGATGATCCATCTCGGCCCGACTTTTGTTCATCCTGAATGGCATAGACAAGCCTGTGCTTGTCTGTGAAGACCCTATCCCCGCTGAGTCACGCTGAAGGAGCCGTCCGTTTCCAGCAGCACCTCGTCCAAGGCGTCCAGTTCCGCAAACCCCGCGGATCGCGCCGCGGTCCTCACCGCAGAATTTCGCCCGGGTGCGTGGGGGGTCTTTTATGCGCCGTCATTTCCCAGCACCGCCGATGACTGCAACTCCTCCACGTAGAACCAGCCCAGGGAGGGCAGTTGATAAAAGACGAACATTCGGGACTGGGCGCCGGCGTTGATTTCCACCAGGCCGCCCTCCTTGCGCAGGATGGCCTTGACGACCCCTTCCACCGGGAAGAGCTTCAGCTCAAGGCCCGGGCCGGCGGCGCCCTGGGCCATCTCCGACCTCAGGTGGCTGGACCGGACCACGACGCGGCCGGTGTTGTCCAGCAGGAAGCTTTCGATCACGCCCGTGGAGCCGGGGCGCGTCAAGTTGTCCCGGATGATGTCGGTGAAGGTGATGTCCATGCCGAGAACGCCGTAAAAGACGTTGTCCTTGTCGAACAGGGATGTGGCGCAGGGCAGCACGAGGCCCAGGCCCTGGATGTCGAAGTAGGGGTTGCCCCAGCGCACGTCGTGGCGATCCCGGCCCAGGTCGTACCATGGGCGCTTTCGCGGGTCGTAGTCGTCCGGGTAGGTGCCCTTGCCGGGGTAGGAGTACATCACGCCGGCGTCCAGGCCGATGAAGGCCCAGCGGATGGGCAAGCCGTGCATCGTGAGCAGGCGCATGGCCTCGGCCTCGCTCACCGGGGCCGAGCCGGGGCGGCTGTTGAGCAGGGTCTGCCTGAAGTGGTGGCGCAGGGGGGCCAGCTTCTGCATCATGGGCATCACCGATTCGCGGGTGACGCCGGGGGATGTTTTGACCACCGGATAATCGATGCTCACCGGACGCTGATACAGCGGGGCGAAGGCAAGGTCCGGCGGGGCGTTGGCCGGGTTGTTGAATTCGGCGATCCAGTAATAGCGCTCGCTGTTGGGCGGGGCGTCCTGGATCAGGTACATGGCGTTGTCTGCCAGGTTGACCGCCAGGTCCTCAAGGCGCAAAAAGCTGTTGTCGATGAGGTGGGCGTGGGCGGATACGGCCGCCTGGAGCCGGGTGATCCGGTTTTCCCGCAGCCGGGCCGCCTCGAGGGCCGCCTGCTCCCGATACAGGCCGAAGATGGTGGCGCCCGCCGACAGCAGCAGGATAGACAGCAGCATGATGAGCGAAAGCTGGCGGTGCTTGTTCATCCAGCGCCAGCTTTTGCGCAGGAAGTTGTCCGGCAGCTCGGAGACCTCGTCTCCCCGCAGATAGGCCCGCACGTCCTCGGCCAGGGCGCTGACGTTGCGATAGCGGTCCTCGGGGTTGAATTCCGTGGCGCGGTGGATGATGGCCTTCAGCTCCGGCTCGATCTTTTTTTCCGGCACCAGATGCTCCATGGCGTTCAGGTAGCCGCCCTCGGCCCACTGGAGCTTTTTCTTGCTGTCGCCCGTGCGCGGGGGGCGAAGGGTCACCAGCTCGTAAAGCACGGCCCCAAGGGAGAAGATGTCGGATGCCGGCCCCACGTCCTGGCGGGCCTTGGCCTGCTCCGGCGACATGTAGCTCAGGGTGCCCACCACGCCCTCGGGGGCGTTGGCGATCTCGGTGTCCGACTCGCCCGGGTCCCGGGTGAAGATCTTGGTCACCTGGGCGGACTGGGTGGGCTCCAGATCCGAGTCGCCCTTCATCATCTTGGCGATGCCCCAGTCCATCACATAGACCTCGCCGTAGTCGCCCACCATGATGTTGGCCGGCTTCAAGTCCCGGTGGACCACCTGTTTGCGGTGGGCGTAGGCGATGCCCTCGCAGGCCTTCAGGAAGTATTCGAGCCGGCCCCGCAGGTCGATGTCCGGGTCCAGCTTGGCCTTGGGGTTTTCGCCGTAGAGCTGGCGGGCCTTGGCGACGACATCGAACAGGCTCTTGCCCTTGATCAGCTTCATGACGAAGGAGACGTTCTTGCGGCCCTCGTCCGGCTGCTTGACGGTGTAAAGGGGCACGATGTTGGGATGATCGAGCTGGGCTGTGATCTGGGCCTCGCGGATGAAGTAGCTCAGGGCCGCCGCGGCGTTGGGCATGTCGTCCCGCAGCACCTTGATGGCCACCTTGCGCAAAAGCTGGTTGTCCCGTGCCAGGATCACCTCGCCCATGCCGCCCTTGCCGATGCTGCCCATCTCCTCGTAGCGTTCCCTGAGCGGCCCCAGGCCGCTGAACACGTCCTGGGAGAAGTCCACCATGGTGAGGGTGTCTTCGCTGTCATAATCGTCGCCGTCTTCCGACGGGGCCGACGGGGGCGGGGGGGCGGCAACGGCGGTGGCCGTCGGGAGGGGCGCGGCGGCGGCGCTTTTCGGCCCCTGCCTGGGGCCCCCTCCGGTGGCCGCGGCCCGGGGCCGGGCCGGGCCGGCCGCCACGGGGGTTCCGGGGTGGGCGGGGATCGGCTGACCGGGCGGAAAGACCCTGAAGATGTGCTTGCATTCCGAACACCGGAGCTTGACGCCTTCCGGCTTGATCAGCTCATCCTTCACATTGAAAGAAATGTTGCACTGGTCACATTGCACGATCATGGCGTGTTTCCTCGGTTCTGGTGGGGTATGGTGGCGCCGGGCGCAATCGCCTCTTTTTCGCGATCGCCACACAGCTTAATAAATTCACCTGCCGATTTCAACTTAAAAAAAATTCAATGGCACTCACCCCAGCCCGTGTTCCCAGTTCCACAGGCCCGGGCGGTCCTTTCGGGGCACGGCGTCGGGGAAGGGCTCGGCCAGGGTGACAAAGAGCGTGTAGCCGGCTTTTTCCAGTGCGCCGCGCTTTTCCCGCAGATCCAGGGTCCAGTTGGGATAGATCCAGACATCCGGCCCGTGGCGCCGGGCCCAGGCCACCTCTCCTTTGGGGCTGGAAAAGGGCTGCTCAGGCCAAAGGCGTCCGGACACGGTCCGCGAGATGGACAGGGGCCAGGTTCCCGCCAGCACCGCGCCCACCGGCATGGGGGCGAGCCGGGCCAGGGCCAGCATCTGCTCGCCCCCCAGCTCGGGGCTGACGATGGCCCCGGAAAAGCCGTGGCGGGCCAGAAGGTCCAGGGCCAGGGGGTTGGCGATATTGCAGAAGGGGCCGGCCCAGAGCCGCAATGGGGGGCCGGCGATGGCGTCCGGAAAGAGCGCCATCTGCCAGGGGGCGTTTAGCATGAACCGGCGGGCCCCGATCTCTATCAGATGGCGGATGCGGGCGATCAGCCCCAGGCGGGCCTCGGCGGGGTTGGGCCATATCACCGGCGGCAGCCACCACCACGCGGCCCTTGCCCGGGCCGGGGGCATGCCGGCCGGGTCGGCCGAGGCCGCCGCTTTCCCGCCCGGCCCGGAAAGCAACGACGGTGGGAGCCACGACGGTGGGAGCAACGACGGTGGGATCGCCGACGGGGGGAACGACGACGGGCGGAGCGCCAACGGATCGGAATCGGGCGCCTCGGCCGTCAGCCAGAAGCCCTCTTCCATTCGGCCGCCGCCGGCGCCCGGGCGCCAGCTTACCCGCATGAAGGTGGATTTTCCGCCTGCCCTGTCCCCTCCCTGGCGGGGGGCGGGGGCCCGGATGCCCTCGGGGGCCTCGGGGATGTCCGGGCCGGGGGCCAGGCGCTCCCGAAGGGCGGCGATCTCCCGCTCCAGCGCCGGCTCCCGGCGGTCCATCAGAAAGACCGGGTCGCCCTTCCGGGGCGCCACGGCCCCCTGGCGCTTCAGGTGAAAGCGGCCGCCGGCGGGCACGGCCCTGGGCATCCGGTAGATGCCGTGGCCGGGCTGGTCTTCATATCCCACCCGAACCAGGTCGCCGGACAGCAGGGGCTCTCTGGGATTCAAATAAAGGTTGTGGCCCCCGCCCTTCACCGCGCCCAGCAGGCGGCCGGAGCCGGTCTCGCCGCCGTCGGCGATGGGCACGTAGGGCCGCTGGGGCAAAAAGCCGTAGTGGGTGATGGGCCGGCCCAGGGCCTGGTCCAGCAGGCCCTGGGCCGTCTTCCGGGCGGTGGGGTCGTCGCCGGCGTCCCTGAGCAGCTTGTAGGCGGTGACGGTGTAATAAACGTAGTGGGGGCCCTTGCGGCGGCCCTCGATCTTCCAGTCCGTCACTTTTGGGATGGTTTTCAGGGCCTTGACCAGCACGTCCAGGCCCAGGTCAAGGCAGGAAAAGAAGCTGTCCCGAACCTTCCCCTGGACATATTGCCGCCTGCAGGGCTGAACGCACTGGCCCCTCAGCCCGCTCTTGCCGCCCAGAAAGCTGCTCCAGTAGCACCGTCCGGACACGCCGTAGCACAGCGCCCCGTGGACAAACGCCTCCAGGGTCAGCCGTCCCGGGCAGGCCTCGGCCATGGCCCGGATCTCGTCGATGCTCAACTCCCTGGGGATCACCACCCGGTCCACGTCCAGGTGGCCGCCGATCCAGGCCAGGGCCTCGGGAAAGCTCGCGTTGGCCAGGGTGGACAGGTGGATCTCCCCGGCAAAGCCCATGCGGCGGGCCAGGGGGATGAGCCCCGGGTCCTGGAGGATCAGGGCGTCGGGCCGGACCCTGGCGCTAAGGTCCGACAGCAGGCCGGCGGCTGTTTCAATCTCGTCGGGCTTTAGCAGGGCGTTGAAAGCGACGTTGACGGCAACGCCCTTTTCATGGGCCAGGGCGGTGAGGGCGGCCAGCTCGGAAAGGGTGAAGTTTTTGGCGGCCATGCGGGCGGAAAAGCGCTTGAGGCCGCAGTAAACGGCGTCGGCGCCGGCGGCGATGGCGGCCAGAAAGGCGGGCGTGTCGCCCGCCGGGGCCAGGATGCGGGGTTTAAAGGGCGCGCTCATGCCGAGACAGCGCCGGTGTATTTGCGACGGATGGCCTTGATCTCCTTTTGCAGCGAACGGGCCAGACGGCCCAGCTCCTTCAGGGCCGCGTGGGTGGTGGCCTTGATTTGCTCGGCGTATTCGGCCTCCCATTCGGCGCAGATGTGGTTCATGTAAAGATCCATAATTTCTTCCGGTAGATTCGGATAATGTTTTTCCACGATGCGGGGCGCCTGTTCCTCCACCTCCTGCTTCATCTCCTCAAGCGCGCTTTCCCGCATGGCCTCAAAGGTCGGCATCTGGAAACTGTCTCCGCACAGCTCCAGGAAATGGTAATTGATGGCCATGCGCGCGCAGCGCGAGGCGATGCGCATGAGGGAGTGTTCCTCGAAGCCGCCCACATACGAAATGATGCTGTGAATCAAAAGATCGTCCAGCTCGGGCGGCGGCGCGGGCGGAATGGCCCCGGGTTGGGTTCCGGGTTGGGATCCGGGTTGGGTTCCGGGTTGCTCCCCGGGTTGGGCCCCGGGCCGGGCCGTGGCTTGGGATGCCGGGCGGGCTGGGGGGGCGCCGGGCGCGGCGTTGGGATTGCGCCGGGGGTTGCGCCGGGGATGGCGCGGAGGCGGCCCCGCCGGCGGCGGGGCCGGTTTTCCGGCGCGTTTCACCATGCGGCCACGGTCTCCTCGGGCCTGGGGATGCGGGGCCGCTGCATCAGGTAGATGATGCCGTAAAGGGCAAGCCCCATCAGGTAGGCCAGGTACCGCCGGTCCGTCGGGATGCCCAGCCACGCCGACACCGCGTCCGGCCGCATCAGTATGAAGGTGACCATCAGGAACAGGGGCAGCTCGTAGATCCGGTTCCGGGCCACGAACCATCCCTGGGTGGCCGAGGCGAAGGCGAAGTTGCCCACGCAGGCCATGGCGAAGATCAAAAGACCCTGGGGCCACGAATAAATATTGTGCAGGATCAGGTCCGTGTTGAAGATGAACATGAAGGGCAGGATCGCCGTGCGGATGTCGTACATGAAGCCCTGGATGCCCGTTGCGATGGGGGGCGACTTGGCGATGGCCGCCGCCGCGTAGGCGGCCAGCCCCACCGGCGGGGTGTCGTCCGCCAGGATGCCGAAGTAAAAGCAGAACAGGTGCGCGGCCATCAGCGGCACGATAAAGTCCTGGAGCCCGCCGATGGTGACGATGGCCGGGGCGGTGAGGGAGGCCATCACGATGTAAGTGGCCGTGGTGGGCAGCCCCATGCCGATGACCAGGCTGGCAATGGCGGTGATCACGAGCATCAAAAAGATGTTGCCGCCGGAGATCACGTCGATGATCTGTGTGATCAGACCGCCCAGGCCCAGCGCCACCACGCCCACGATGATGCCGGCCGCGGCCGTGGCCAGGGCCACGGAGACCATGTTCCGTCCGCCGGAGGCAAGGGCCGAGAAGATGTCCTGGACGCTCTCCCATATGGCCGGGCCCACGGGCGTTTTCCGGATGCAAGCGATGATCGGCTTTTGCAGCAGCATGATGACGCCCATCACCCATATGGCCTTGAAGGCGGCCATCTCCGGGGAATGGCGCATGACGATCAGCTCGTACAGCAGCATGAACAGGGGCACCATGTAATGCAGCCCGCCCAGCAGGGTCTTGAAAAAGAGCGGCAGCTCGCTTCGGGGCATGCCGCGCAGGCCCAGCTTGGAGGCCTCGATGTGGGTGATGAAGAACAGGGCCGCGTAAGAGGCGAAGGCCGGAATGGCCGCCGCCTTGATGACGTCCACATACGGCACGTTGACGTATTCGGCGATGATGAAGGCCGCCGCCCCCATGATGGGCGGGGCGAGCTGGCCGTCGGTGCTTGCGGCCACCTCCACGGCGGCCGCCTTGGTGCTGGGATAGCCCACCTTTTTCATCAGGGGAATGGTGAAGGTGCCGGTGGTGACGATGTTGGCGATGCTGGAGCCGGACACCATGCCGGTGAGCCCGGAGCCGAGAACGGCCGCCTTGGCCGGACCGCCCTTGAAGCCGCCCAGCAGGCTCAGGGCCAGTTGGATGAAGAAATGGCCCGCCCCGGCCTTGTCCAGCATGGCGCCGAACAGCACGAAGAGAAAAACGATGGTGGCCGACACGTCCAGGGGAATGCCGTAGATGCCCTCGGTGGACATGGTCATCTGGCCCATGAACCGTTCAAGCGACACGCCCTTGAAGGCGATCAGGTCCGGCATGTGGGGCCCTAGGAAGGCGTAGGCGGTAAAGCCCAGGGCGATGATGGGCAGGGCCGGGCCGATGACCCGCCGGGAGGCCTCCAGCAGCACCGCCACCAGGATGCCGCCGATGACAAGATCCCGGACGATGGGCGAGCCGTACCTGAAGACCAGCCCCTCGTAGTCGATGGCGATATAAAGGGCGGAAAAGCAGGCGATGATGCCGATCACGAAATCGATCAGCGGGATGCGGCGCCTGGCCGACAGGAATTCCAGGCCCTTTTTCGGCTTTTTGAAGGTGGGATGGCTCAGGAACACGATGAGCAGGGCGAACCCCAGGTGGATGGCCCGGATGAAGGTGGAATCCAGGATCAGCCAACTGGCGATGGAAAGCTGGAACAGGCTCCAGAAGACGGCGATAACGGGCACCACGTATTTTGCCGGCCCCCTGGGCTTGCGGCCGATGCCCGCCTCCTCCTCGGCCATGCGCCGGGCCAGGTCCGTGGTGTCGTCCGGCGTGACCAGGATCGATTGTTTTTCATTATCGGTCATCATCACCTCTTTTCGTGTCGGGCGGTTGGGGAAATCGGATTGCCGGATGGGCGGCGGCCGGCGGCCGCCGCCCCAAGGGTAGGGGGATGCCGGCGGCGCTTACTTGATCAGGCCGACTTCCTTGTAATACTTCATGGCGCCCGGATGGATCGGGGCCGAAAGACCCTCCAGCATGCCCTCCTTGGTCAGCACGGCGTAGGCCGGATGCAGCTTCTTAAAGTCCTCGAAGTTGTCGAAGACCTCCTTGGTGATGGCATAGACGACGTTATCGGGCACCTTGGCCGATGTGACGAAGGTGGCCATGACGCCGAAGGTCTTGACGTTGTCCTCGTTCACCGCGCCCGGATAGTACTCGAGGGGCACGTAGGACTTGGCGTAGTAGGGCTTGGCCTTGATCATGGCGTCGATGCCGGGGCCGGCCACTTCCACGAAGCGCACCTTCCGGCGGCCCGCGGTGGCTTCCTTGAAAGCGCCGCTGGGATGGCCCACGGTGTAGAAGAAGGCGTCGATCCGGCCGTCCTGGAGCAGGCCGGGGGCCTCGGCGGCCTTGACCTGCTCGGCCACCAGATCCTTTTCAAAATCGATGCCCGCCGCTTCCAGGGCGTCGATGGAGTTCTGGCGCTGGCCGGAGCCGGGGTTGCCGATGTTGACCCGCTTGCCCTTGAGTTCCATGATCGACTTGATCTCGGCGTCCACCGCCGCGGCCAGCGTCACCGATTCCGGGTGGATGCTGAAGACGGCCCGCAGATCCTCCTGCTTGTTGCCCTCCCATTCGGCCATGCCGTGGATGGCCTGATACTGCCGGTCCGACTGGACCACGCCGAACTCGAGGTCTCCGGACATGACGGCGTTGACGTTAAAGACCGACCCGCCCGTGGACTCCACGGTGGCCCGGATGCCGTATTCCGAGCGCTTGTTGTTGACCATCTTGGCGATGGCGCCGCCGGTGGGATAATAAACGCCCGTGATCCCGCCGGTGCCGATGGTGACGAATTTGGTTTCCGCGGACGCGGCGCCCGCGACCATCATCAGGCCGAAGAAGACGGCGAACGCGAGGACGAAGTGCTTTTTCATGGGACCTCCTTTGCAGTGGGTTTCTATGAAACGCGATAAAACTTCAATATACAGCCGCTCCTACCCTTGAACCGGTGTCATCCTTTGCCGTTTTTCGTTCCAGCGTTAATTATCTAATTAAAAACAGCGGGCATGTCAAGGATCAAAGCGCAGGGCGCGCCGCCGGGGCGGCGTTGCGGCGGTCTTGCCACGGGCGGTCCGGATGGGGTATGGATAGGGAGGACAGGCGGGGGAATGGGCCATGCGGGCCATCGCGGGGCGGCGGCGGAAAGGAGGATCGGATGCCGGAAGCCAGTGTCATTATACCAACATACAATCGGGCCGGACCCGTTCGCGAGGCCGTCGATTCCGTGCTGGCCCAGGCGGGCGTCGAATTCGAGCTGATCGTGGTGGACGACGGCTCCACCGACGACACCCCGGCCGTTCTGGACGGCTACGGCCAGCGCGTCCGGCGCGTCCGCCAGGACAACCGGGGCGTGAGCGCGGCGCGCAATGCCGGCGTGGCCGCTTCCGGGGGGGCGCTGATCGCCTTTCTCGA
The DNA here is from genome assembly GCA_011390035.1 of Desulfobacteraceae bacterium. Lineage (GTDB taxonomy): Bacteria > Desulfobacterota > Desulfobacteria > Desulfobacterales > JAABSP01 > JAABTE01. The sequence continues at coordinate 9,892 of JAABTE010000069.1, forward strand.
TTCCGACGACCTGTGGCTGCCGGGCAAGCTGGCGGTCCAGGCCGCCTTTTTCAGGGACCATCCCGAGGCCCGGATCTGCCAGACCGAGGAGATCTGGGTACGCAGGGGCCGAAGGGTCAATCCGGGCCGGCGGCATCGGAAGCGGTCGGGCCGGTTTTTCGTGCCATCCCTGTCCATGTGCCTGGTGAGTCCGTCGGCGGTGATGATGCGCCGGGACCTGTTCGACGAGATGGGCGGCTTCGACCCGGACCTGCCCGCCTGCGAGGATTATGACCTGTGGCTGCGCATCGGGTGCCGGTATCCGATCCATCTGATCGACGCCCCGCTCATTGTCAAGCGCGGCGGCCACGCGGACCAGTTGTCCGCCCAGGCGGGGCTGGACCGGTACCGGGTTCGGTCCATCGCCCGGCTGCTGGACGCCGGGGCGTTGTCCGCGCCTCATCGCCGGGCGGCGGCTTATGTGATGGCGAAGAAGTGTCGGATTTACGCGGACGGATGCGAGCGGCGGGGGCGGGCGGCGGAGGCGGCGCGGTATAGGGAGATGGCGGGGCGATATGTGGTATGGTAGGCGCCGGATCACTTCTTCCGAAGGGACCGGATCAGATAATACCGATTGGCCAGGCGGATGGTGATGGACACGATCACGCCGATGGAAAGGACCATCACCAGGAT
>JAABTE010000070.1 GCA_011390035.1 Desulfobacteraceae bacterium
ACCGGGGAGAGTGGGACAAGGCGGAAAGAATGCGACAGCGGGCCCGGCGCATCCGTGACAGGGAGGAGGGCGGCTGATGCCCGAAAAACGATCGAGCGGCGCCCCGGCCCCCAGGGGCGGGGATATCCGGCGGAAATCCGGGGCCGGGAGCCAGACCGGCGACGGCGTGGCGGAGCCCGGCGTGCCGGAGCCGGGCTCCAGGGATTGCTGGCAGCGCATAGGCGTCTGGAGCCATGACAAGAACTGCCCGGTGCTGGCCGAGGTGATCCACTGCCGAAACTGCGACATGTTCATCCGGGCCGGCCGCAACCTGCTGGACCGGGATCTGCCCGATGGCTACCTGGACGAGTGGGCCGGCATCATGGCCTCGGAAAAGGCCGAGGAGCTGTTCCAGACCCTTTCCCTGATTATCTTCCGCATCGAGGGCGAGTGGCTGGCCCTGCGCACCCAGGCGCTGGCGGAGGTGATCGACCCCCGCCGGCTCAAGGAGCACTCCCTGCCCCACCGGCGCAACAAGGTGTTAAAGGGCGTGATAAACGTGCGCGGGGAGGTGCAGTTGTGCGTCTCGCTCAAGGAGCAGTTGGGCATCGAGCGCCAGGCGGAAAAGAAGCCCGAGGCCAACGGCAAGACCTACGGGCGGATGATCGTGATGAACTCGGAGGACGGCCGCTGGGTCTTTCCGGTGGACGAGGTGCTGGGCATCTACCGGGTCCATCCCACCTCTTTTCAAAACGTGCCCGTCACGGTGGCCAAGGCCCAGTCCACCTTCACCAAGGGCATCTTCAAATGGCGCGACAAGCACGTCGCCTTTCTGGATGACGAGCTGCTGATTTACAGCCTCACAAGGAGCGTGCAGTGATCAACAGCGGCAAGGATCTGAGCGATTTTTCCATGCTGGACCTGTTCCGGTCCGAAATGGAGGTCCACGCGGCCACGCTCAACGACGGCCTGCTCGCCCTGGAAAACGACCCGTCCGCCACGGATCACATCGAGGGGCTGATGCGGGCGGCCCACTCCATCAAGGGCGGGGCCCGGATCGTGGAGCTGGACGCCGCGGTGAAGCTGGCCCACATCATGGAGGACGGCTTCGTGGCCACCCAGAAGGGCGAGGTGGACCTGGCCTCCGACGCCGTCGATGTGCTGCTAAAGGGCGTGGACATGCTCAACCGGATCTCCGATGCGGCCGGGGACGATTACGCGGACTGGCTGGCGGCGCACCAGGGCGAGATCGATGATCTGACCCGGAGCATCGCCCAGATCCACGCCGGAGGCATCCAGCCCCGGCGGGCCCCGGCGGGGGGCGAGCGCCGGCCTTCGGAGGGGAAGCCGGCCGCGCCGGCCCCGCCGCCGACCGAGGCCCCTTCCCATGAGGAGCCGGCCCCGGCGGCCCCCGACCCGGCGGCGCCGGCCCCCCGAAAGCCCCAGCCCGCCGGCGGCGGAGCCCCCCGGCAAAAGCCCCAGCCCGCCGGCGGCGGAGCCCCCGGGCAAAAGGCCCCGCCGCCGGATGAGGACACCCACGTGGAGGAGATCGCCGGCGATGCCCCCGCCCCGAGGGGCGCCGCGCCGCCGCCGCCGGCCAACGGGCAGGCGGCCAACGGGCATGCGGCCCGCCGCAAGGCCCACGAGTCGGACCGGATGGTGCGGGTGACGGCCGGAAAGATCGAGCGGCTCATGTCCCTTGCCGGCGAGGTGGTGGTGAGCGTGCGATGGCTGCCGCCTTTTTCCGACTCCCTCGCGGGGCTCAAGAAGCGGCACGCGGAGCTGCTGGGAACCCTGGATCGGCTTCAGGAGATGGCGGAACGGGAAAACCTCCCCCCGGAGACGGTCTTCGACGCCGCCCATAAGGCCCGGGAAAAGGCAAGGGAGTGCGTTCAGTTCCTGGTGGAGCGACTCAACCGGCTTGACATGTTCATCAGTTCCTCGGAGAATCTGTCTGACCGGCTCTACCACGAGATCATCGGGGTGCGGATGCGGCCCTTTGCCGACGGCATCCAGCCCTTTCCCCGGATGGTGCGGGATCTGGCCCGGGAGCTGGGCAAGAAGGTCCGGTTCACCATCGCCGGCAAGTCCACGGAGGTGGACCGGGACATCCTGGAAAAGCTGGAGGCCCCCTTGAGCCACCTGCTGCGCAACGCCCTGGACCACGGCATTGAGGCCCCGGAGGCTCGGGAGGCCCAGGGGAAGCCGGAAACGGGCGGCCTTCGGCTGGAGGCGGCCCACCGGTCCGGCATGCTGATGATCACCATCTCCGACGACGGGCGGGGCGTGGACCTGGACGCCCTCAAGGAAAAGATCCTCAGGCGCGGGCTCACCAGCGCCGAGATGCTGGAAAAGCTCACCGAGCCGGAGCTGATGGAATTTTTGTTCCTGCCCGGCTTTTCCACCCTTGACCGGGTGACGGAGATCTCCGGCCGGGGCGTGGGGCTGGACGTTGTCCACAACATGGTCCACGAGGTGGGGGGCATTGTGCGGGCGGTATCCCGCCCCGGCAAGGGGCTGAGCTTTCACCTGGAGCTGCCCCTGACCCTTTCGGTGATCCGCACCTTCATCGTGGCCATTGACGCCGAGAGCTACGCCTTTCCCCTGGCCCGCATCGACCGGTGCCTGACGCTTCTCCGGGGCGAGATCGACACGGTGGAGGACCGGCAGTATTTCCGCCTGGACGATAAGAACATCTCCATCGTCAACCTGCGGGAGGTGCTGGAGCTGGGGACGTCGGAGGAAACCGAGGAGCAGCTCAACGTGGTGGTCATCTCCGACCGGGTGCATGCCTATGGCCTGGTGGTGGACGATTTCGTGGGCGAGTACGACCTGGTGGTTCGCCCGCTGGACAGCCGGCTGGGCAAGGTGTCGGACATCAGCTCCATGGCCATCATGCTGGACGGCTCGCCGGTGCTGATCTTCGACGTGGACGACCTGGTGCGCTCCATCGACGGGCTGCTGGCCGGCGAGCGCCGCCTGCGCAAGATCAGCCGGTCCGCGGAGGCCGAGGCGGTCGAGGTCCGCAAGTGGCTCCTGGTGGTGGACGACTCCATCACCGTTCGGGAGATGGAGCGAAAGCTGCTGGAGAGCAAGGGCTACCAGGTGGATGTGGCCGTGGACGGCATGGATGCCTGGAACCTGCTGCGCACCGCCACCCGGGAATACGACATGGTGGTGTCGGACATCGACATGCCCCGGATGAACGGCATCGAGCTGATCACCCATATGAAGGGCCACGAGAAGTTCCGGTCCCTGCCGGTGATGGTCGTGTCTTACAAGAACACGGAGGAGGACCGGCTCCGGGGGCTGGAGGCCGGGGCCAATTATTACCTGACCAAGAGCAGCTTTCAGGACAATTCATTCATCAATGCGGTGGTGGATTTGATCGGCGAGCCTTGAAGCCGCGGAAAAAACCCCATTAGGAGTGGCGTTATGAAGAAGAAGATTCAGACCCTCATGAGGAGGATGACCATTGCCCGAATGCTGTGGAGCCTCGTGATCATGGGTATCGCGGTGATCGCCGGGCTTGCCGCCACCAGCCTCTGGTCCAACCACCGGCTGGTGGAAAGCCAGCGGCGGCTCACTGAGATCGTGGTGCCCATGGAGCGGGCCAGCCACGCCCTCCGGGAGACGGTGACGCGCTTTATCGGGCGCAAGTATCGCATCGCCCAGGCCCAGAGCCTGGAGCAGATCGACGCCATGGGGGAGGCCGCGGGGTTCAAGTCCGGTTTCACCCGGGCCATCGACGCGCTGAAGACGCTCTCCCAGCGGGAGCCGGAGGCCGGCGGGGAGGCGGCCGTGGACTTTCAGGCCCTCGCCGCGCTGCTGGAGGAGGCCCTGGCCATCGACGACCGGGTGCGACAGTCCGCAGGGGATCGTATCCGCCGCCGGAGCGAGATCCGGGAGAAGATGATCCTGCTGGACGTGCTGCACCGGAACCTGCAGCGGGACGTGGAGACCTTTTCCGACCAGTGGGCGGATGCGGAGGCCGCCGGCGGGACGGCGCCGGATCTCGGCGCCATGCGGCTTGACATCGCCGCCCTGATGAATCAGGGGCAGCGGATGCTGCTGACGGACGAGGCGGGGCGCATCGACGCCCTGGTGGAAGAGCGCCTCCAGCCCGCCATGGAGCGGGTGGCCGACCGCCTGGGCCGACTGCGGGACCAACTGCGTGACCAATCGCGTGACCAATCGCGTGACCAATTGCGTGACCAATCTCTGGACCCGTTGCGTGACCTGCCGGGGGCGGCGCCCGCCCCCGGGCCGGCCGGAGGGGCCGCGTCCCCCGAGCTTCTCGCCGCCATATCCGACGCTTTCAGCCGGATTCGGGCCATCCTGACGGACGGCGAGCAGCCCCTGTCCGCCCTGGGAAAAGAGGCGATCCGCCTGGAGGACGAAATGGCCCGATACGGCAAGCGGGTGGAAGAGCTGACTGAGGCCCTGAACGCCCAGCTAGACGCCGTCCAGCGCCGCGCCGACGCCCTGCGGAACCGGGCCGAGGCCGCGGCCGAGCGGATGGGCGACGTGTGGAAGTTGATCGTGCTGGTGAGCCTTCTGGCCGCCTTTGTCATCTTTTTCATGGGCCGGCGCATCCATTATCGCATCATGGTGCCCATCGGCAGGGTGATGGCCTTCGTGGAGGGCGTGGCCGAGGGCGACCTGACCGTTGAGATCGAAAAGTCCCACGACGATGAGATAGGCCTTCTGATAAACAAGCTGTCCGAGATGGCCCACAGCCTGAACGCGCTCATCGGCCAGGTGCAGCGCTCGGGCATCCAGGTCACCTCCTCGGCCACGGAATTGTCCGCCACCTCCAAGCAGCAGGAGGCGGTGATGAAGACCCAGACCGAGTCCACCAACAACGTGGTCCAGTCCATCGGAGAGATATCCAGCATCTCCGAGGAGCTGGTGGAGACCATGCGCAAGGTGGCCGAGATGTCCGAGCAGACCGCCGACTACGCCAACTCGGGCCAGGCCAATCTGTCCCAGATGGAGGCGGCCATGCACCACATGGAGAACGCCTCGAAAAGCATCTCCGGCAAGCTGGAGGCCATAAGCGAAAAGGCGGCCAACATCACCTCCGTGGTCACCACCATAACCAAGGTGGCCGACCAGACCAACCTTTTGTCCCTCAACGCCGCCATCGAGGCGGAAAAGGCCGGCGAATACGGCCGGGGCTTCACCGTTGTGGCCCGGGAGATCCGGCGCCTGGCGGATCAGACCGCGGTGGCCACCCTGGACATCGACCAGATGGTCCAGGAGATGCAGTCGGCCGTGTCCGCGGGGGTGATGGAGATGGACGCCTTCATCGCCGAGGTCCAGCGCAGCGCCGACAACGTGGGCAAGATCAGCACCCAGCTCACCCGGATCATCGAGCAGGTCAAGTCGCTCACCCCCAGCTTCGAGGGGGTCAACGAGTCCATGCAGTTTCAGTCCGACAACGCCCAGAAGATAAATGCCGCCATGGTGAGCCTGAGCGAGGAGATGCAGCAGACCGTCGAGTCGCTCCAGGAGTCCTTCATGGCAATCGAGCAGTTGAACGACGCGGCCCGGGGCCTTCAGGACGAGGTCTCCCGGTTCAAGGTGGCTTAAGGGAGGCAGGCGGAGACACTTATGAGAATCGCTCTGGTCAATGACCTGATGATGGCGGTGGAGGGGCTCAGGCGCATCCTGACGAGCGTGCCCGGCCACGAGATCGCCTGGGTGGCCCGGGATGGCCGGGAGGCGGTGGAAAAGTGCGCCCGGGATCTGCCGGATCTGATCCTGATGGATCTGATCATGCCGGCGATGGACGGGGTGGAGGCCACCCGGCGGATCATGAAGGCCACCCCCTGCGCCATTCTCATCGTCACGGCCACCATCGGCAACAACGCCGCCAAGGTGTTCGAGGCCATGGGCCACGGCGCCCTGGACGCGGTGAACATCCCCATGATGGGCGGCGGGGCCGAGGCCCAGCGGAGCCGCTACACCCTGCTGCGCAAGATCCACCTCATCTCCCGGCTGCGGGGGATTCCGTCCACCAGCCCGGCCAAGCCGCCAGACACGGACCCGCCGCCCCCCCTGGTGGTGATCGGCTCCTCCACGGGCGGGCCAAAGGCGCTGTCGGACATCCTGTCCGGAATGCCGGCGGATCTGGGGGCGGCCATTGTACTGATTCAGCATGTGGATGAAAAGTTTTCCGCCGGGCTGGCCGAGTGGCTGGACGGCCAGACGCCCCTGCGGGTCCAGCTCGCCGCCGAGGGCGGCCAGGCCGTCATCAACACGGTTTATGTGGCCGGCACCAACGATCACCTGGTGATCACCCCGGGCCTGACCTTCTCCTACACGCCGGAGCCGGGGAGCCTCTCCTACCGGCCCTCCGTGGACATCTTTTTCGCCAGCCTCGCCCGGGCCTGGCCCCCGGACTCGGTGAGGGACGGCTGCGTGGCGGCCCTGCTCACCGGCATGGGCCGGGACGGGGCCGAGGGGCTGGCGGCCCTGCGGCGCGCCGGCTGGCACACCATCGCCCAGGACAAGGAGACCAGCGTGGTGTACGGCATGCCCAAGGCGGCCAAGGAGCTGGACGCGGCCGTTGAGATCCTGCCCCTGAGCCGGATCGGTCCGGCTATCCGGGCGGCCCTTGGCGGCCGCCGGAAGATCCCCCGGCCGAGGTGACGTCCATGCCCGGGGGTGGAAAACCGGTTTCTCCCACGGTGGAGCTGACCAAGCACCGGATCACCGTGCTGCTGGTGGACGACCAGGCCATCATCGGCGAGGCGGTGCGCCGGATGCTCATGACCGAGGAGGACATCGATTTCCACTACTGCCAGGACGCCACCATGGCCATCAAGATGGCCGAGGGCATCTCGCCCACCGTGATCCTCCAGGACCTGGTGATGCCCGAGATCGACGGGCTGATGCTGGTGCGCTATTTCCGGGCCAACAAGTCCACCCGGGAGGTGCCCCTGATCGTGCTGTCCGGCAAGGAGGAGCCGGGCACCAAGGCCGAGGCCTTCGCCGTGGGGGCCAACGATTATCTGGTCAAGCTGCCGGACAAGCTGGAGGTGATCGCCCGGATCCGCCACCACTCCCAGGGCTACATCAACCTGCTGGAGAGAAACGAGGCATTCAAGGCCCTGCTGGAGAGCCAGAAGCAGCTCGAGGTGCGCAACCGCTTCATCCGGGAGACCTTCGGCCGGTACCTGTCCGACGACGTGGTGGACAACATCCTGGAAAACCCCGAGGGCCTGCGCCTGGGCGGGGAAAAGCGGATGGCCACCATCATGATGACCGATCTACGCGGCTTCACCGCCATCAGTGAGCGGCTTGCCGCCGAGGACGTGGTGCGGGTGATCAACAACTATCTGGAGGTGATGATAGACATCATCATCAAATACCAGGGCACCATCGACGAGTTCATCGGCGACGCCATCCTGGTGCTTTTCGGCGCCCCCATCATGCGGGAGGACGACGCGGCCAGGGCCGTGGCCTGCGCCATCGAGATGCAGATGGCCATGGAGGCGGTCAATCAGCGCAACCGGGGCGCCGGCTACCCAGACGTGGCCCAGGGCATCGGCATAAACACCGGCGAGGTGGTCGTGGGCAATATCGGCTCGGAGAAGCGCTCCAAGTACGGCGTGGTGGGCCGCAATGTGAACCTTACCTCCCGCATAGAGTCTTACACCATCGGAGGGCAGACGCTGATATCGGAAAGCACCCTGAGGGCCTGCGGCCCCATTCTGCGCATCGACGACCATACCCAGGTGATGCCCAAGGGCGTCAAGGAGCCCATCACCATCTACGAGATCGGCGGCATCGGCGGCGAACACAACCTGTTCCTGCCGGAAAAGGCCCCCATGGAGATGATCGAGCTGCGCCGGCCCCTGACCATCCGCTACACCATGCTCAACGAGAAGGACACCCAGGAGGCGGCCCACAAGGGCTTTTTTCGAAAACTGGCCCCGGAGGGCGCCGAGATCGCAGGGGAGACGGCCGTGGGCCGGCTTACCAACATCAAGATCACCCTGCATGACGAGGAGGATTTCGAGATCACCACCGATCTTTACGCCAAGGTTACCCGGAATGTTTCCGCCGAGCCCGCCGTCTTCGTGGTGGTGTTCACCTCGATTCCGCCTGAGGCCCAGTCGTTTTTCAGCTATCGGTACAACTTTTAACTTCTCACGAGGCCGCGCCCCGGCGCACGGAGGCTTTTTTCATCCATAAGGACCCCAGCAAGTCATGAAGATCAAATTCATCGGCGTCGGTTCCGCCTTTACCACATCCGAATACTTCCAGTCGAACCTGTTGATCACGGCGGAAAGCGGCCGGAAGATGCTGCTGGATTGCGGAACGGATATACGCTTTTCCCTCAATTCCTCCCCCGAAGCATGCCAGTCGGTGGTGGAGGAGATCGACGCGGTTTACATCTCCCACCTGCACTCCGACCATGTGGGCGGCATGGAATGGATGGCGTTTCAGACCTATTTCAATCCGGATCAGCGGCGGCCCCGGCTCTTCATGGAGCAGGACACCATGCAGGAGATGTGGAACTTTTCCCTGAAGGGCGGCCTTGGCTGCATCGAGGGCAAGCGAATGCACCTGACCGACTACTTCGACTGCCGGGCCCTGCCCCGGGACGGGGTGTTCGAGTGGGAGGGCATCCGGTTCAATCTGGTGCGCATGCCCCATATCATAACCGGGTATCGGGATTTTTTCAGTTACGGGCTGATCATGGAGGATGTGGCCCATGGCGGGCCCATGGTTTTTTTCACCACCGACACCCAGTTTCAGCCCGGGCTCATCCAGGAGATCGCCCCGAGGGCCGCGCTGATCTTTCATGACTGCGAGACCAGCCCCTTTAAAAGCATCGTGCATACCCATTATGACGATCTGCTGGGGCTGCCCGAGACAATCCGGGGAAAGATATGGCTTTACCATTACCAGCCCTGTCCGACTCAAAGGCCGGAACAGGACGGCTTTAAGGGATTCGTGTCCAGGGGCCGGGTGTTTTCACTGGTGGAAGGAACCATCAGGACTGAAGTGCGGGAGTGAAGGGCAAGACTAAACGGCAAGACTGAAAGGCAAGACTGAAAGGCAGGACTGAATGGCAGGACTGAATGGCAGGACTGAACGGCAGGACTGAACGGCAGGACTGAACGGCAAATTAGAGAGGATTAGTGAATGAAGCGATTTGCGTGCGTGTGCATGATGTCGGTAGCGCTTGTGGCGTCCATGGGCATGTCGGGTATGTCCGTCGGGGCGCAGGAGGCGGCAACCCCCCAGCAGATTATCGAAAAGACGGCCCAGGCGGTGGATTTTCTTTCAAAGGCGGGCCAGGAGGGGCTTGAGTCTTTCAATCAGCCCGGCGAGCCCTGGGTGTGGCGGGACACCTACATCTTTGTTTATAACTGCGAAAAGGGCACCATTGAGGCCCATCCCATCCGGCCCCAGCTCATCGGAAAGGAGCTGATGGGGTTAAAGGACATCAAGGGCAACTTCTTTTTCGTGCAGCTCTGCGAGGCGGCCAGGTCCCCCCAGGGCGGCTGGGTGGAATACTGGTGGCCCAAGCCCGGTGAAAAGGAGCCGTCCCGGAAGATCAGCCTCATGCGCCAGGTGCCGGGCACGCCCTACCAGTTGGGCGCGGGCATTTACGATGACGGCGCGAGCATCGAGGAGTTGAACGGGATGCTCAAGTAAGTCCTGAAAAACCGGTGGAGGGCCGAACCGGCGGCGGGCCGGCCAGAAGGGCCTGGGACACATGGCTCACCAGGCCCCATATGGCATCCGCCGCCAGATGCCGCTCGATGGACCGGTCGAACAGCACAGACACGCGGGGGGCGAATTCCGCGTCCCCCGCCCACATCAGGTAGTACACCGGAATCCGGGGAAAGGGCCACAGGGCGAACCCGGCGTCCGCCATGTCAACCGGACGGCCTCCAAGATGCCGGGCCGCCCGATCGAACCCCGGCAGATCCCCGCCATACCGCTCCAGCAGCGGTTCCGTCTTCAGCGCGTGTGGCCCCTTGAAGAAATGGCCCTCCTTGAGGTCCGCCGGCCCCACGATCTCCCCCGTCATGGGATGAAACGCCGTCACATTATTCAGATAGACCAGGGTCACCAGCTCCAGCATGGGAGCTTCCAGCTTTTCCCACTCGCCGTCCGTTGCCTGGCCGCTGTCCGTCGCCTGATCACCGTCCGACGCCTGGCCGCCGTCCGTTGTCTGACCGCCACCCGTTGTCTGACCGCCACCCGTTGCCTGGCCGCCGCCCGTTGCTTGGCCGCCACCCGTTGCCTGGCTTCCGCCCGTTGCCTGGCCGCCGCCCGCCGCCTGGCCGCCGCCCGTTGCCTGGCCGCCGCCCGTCGCCTGACCGCTGCCCGTTGCCGACCGGCGAAGGCAGCGGCCGGCAATGTCCACCAGGATGGTTTGGTTGAGGCTCGGGAACGTCAGCCCCCGTGCATTGCGCGGGTCCGGGCCGGGGTGGGGGGTCGCCAGGGTCAGGTTGCACAGCGCCGGCAGGTCCTTTTGGGCCAGCGCGTCCCAGTATTCGTCGGGCACCCTCACCGGCGCGTTGTTGTGGTTGACCGCCGG
>JAABTE010000071.1 GCA_011390035.1 Desulfobacteraceae bacterium
GGCGGGACACGAGGTTCTCGTCGCCGCCGGTCAGCAGGCGCTCCAGCGGCTCGGGGTCCCGGGCCGCGAGGGCGACGATGATCTCCATAATCAGTCGCTGAACCTTTCTGGAGGAAAAGTGTAGCAGCATGGGGCCAAATGCCAGAATGGCCGTGGGATGGAGCAGCAGCAGGTTCTCCCGTAAGCTCCGGACCTGGCTGGGGTTGAGCCGGTCCACCCTGGACCAGAGGGGCGCCAAGCCCACCAGCATGTCCGGGGTGGAGATGTCTTTCAGGAAACGGTCCAGCAAGGGCAGGGCCTGGGGGTTGACGTTCTGGAAGGCGCGCTTGACGCCGTGAAGGCTCTTGAGCATCCGGAAGGCCAGCCGCGCCTGGCCGTGGGCCAGGGTGGCGTAAAACTCCTCCTTCAGGAAGGCGAGGATGGAATCGAGGTCGTCTGCCGCCGACCGCCGGCTCGCGTCTGAATGCCCCTGCTCCCGGAGAATGATGGTGAGCACATCCAGAATATCCGCCGTCTCTTCCATGTTCTCCGCCTCATAGACCATCTCCCGGAGCCGGACCCGCTCCGCATCGCTCAGTCGCCACAGGGTCCGGTCTCCCACCCATCCGGACATGCTGGGGGAGGTTTCCGGCGTGGCCGGCCGCTCATGGCCTGTGGGCCCCTCGCCCAGGGGCGCCGCCCGCCCGTCCATGGCAGGCGCGCTCATCGCCGCGGAATCGGTCATCCGCCCCGCCATGGCGTCCTGCCGGGAGATGGCCTCGACGGCGGCCGCCTCCTCTAATGAGCCATCCCCGGCCGAAACATCCTCCCCTGGGGCATCCGGCGCGCCGGGCGGCGCCATGTCCGACACGCCGGGAAGCTGATTGGGGCCTGTGTCCGGAAACCGGATCTTGTCGGCCAACTGCCGGTGGAAGTCATCCATCATCTCCGTGGACCAGGACACTTCCCTGGCGCCGTGCCCCATATTGGGATCATTGCGCTCCCACAGCGCGGTGACGATGTCTCCCTCGGCGTCCATGGGCAGGGCGCGAAATCGGGCCAGGGTCTCCATGAATCCGAACAGCTCATCGGCGCCGATGCCGCGCCGGAATTCGACCCACTCCACGCCGTCCCGGTACAGGGGGGCCGTCAGCAGCTCGTTGCTCGACGGCCCCGCCGTCACCATCTCTCCCTGGTGCGCCAGCCCTTCCTTTTCAACAAGCAGCCGGAAGGATTCCTCCAGAGCCAGACAGGCGTCCAGGCGATTGCGAAGAATGTCAAAGCCCTTCCGGCAGGCATCGTGGGTGGGCGGATAGAGCAGGCACATCTTCAGATACTTTTCCATCGCCGCGATGAACTTGACCGCCGCGGCCTTTCTCTGGCCCTCGGCGCCGGTGGAATTGGGGCCATCGCCCCCATTGGGTTGCAGCATCAGTCCCCCCCCTGTTGATGTGTTCTGACATCCCGATGATGCGAAAAAGATGTCACAAACGGGAGTGGAATTCAAGATTTTTTTGAAGCGAGCCCCCTTCCCGGCCGGGAAGGGGGCAAAAAGGGCGCACGGCGGGGCGGGGCCTTCGAAAACGTGGCGCGGGGGCGGGAAGGGGATCAGCGGCCGCCCACGAAGGGGTTGAACCGCTTCTCCCGGCCCACCGATGTTTCGGGGCCATGACCGGAATAGACCGTCACATCGTCGCCCAGGGGAAATATCTTGTTTCGCACGCTGGCAATCAGGGTGTCGTAATCGCCTCCCGGCAGGTCGGTGCGGCCGATGGAGCCGGAAAAGAGCAGATCGCCCACGAAGACCTTCCCGTCCGTGTAAAGCGACACGCTGCCTGGGCTGTGGCCAGGCGTGTGCAGCACCTTCAGGGAGAGGTTGCCGAAGGCGATCTCGTCGCCGTCTGAAAGGTGCCGGTCCGGCTCCGGGGAGTTTTCCGCGGACAGCCCGAAGGTAGCGGCCGCTGCGGACAACTGGGCCAGCATGGGCGCGTCGCCCGCGTGGATCAGGATGGGGGCGCCGGTGGCCTCCTTGAGCTTGCGGTTGCCCCCAACATGGTCGAAATGGCCATGGGTGTTGAGGATATGGGTCACCTTCAGCTTGTCCTTGGCCAGGGTCATGAGGATCCGGTCGGCCTCATCGCCGGGATCGATCACGACGGCCTGGCGGGTTTCGCCGCAGCCGAGAATGTAGCAGTTGGCCATGATGGGCCCCACCGCCAGTTGCTTGATGATCAAAGCGTCCTCCTGTTCATGATGTCGGGGCCGGCCTTTCGGCGGCGGGTCTCCGGCGCCTCATTCCGGCCCGTTGTTGTCGTCATCCGTCGCCAGCCGTTGCCTCGCGGCGGCAATGAGGGCCACCAGCGAGGCCGGCTTGGAGGGAGGCCGGGCCGCCGCCAGCCGCTCCCATGCCGCCGGCGACAGGCGTGCCCGGAAATATGCGGCCACGTCGAAATCCTCCCACCAGCAGTCCAGCGCCTTCCAGCACAGCCCGCCCTCGCCGTCAGCGTGCCGGCGGCAGTAGGCGAAGGATACTGGAGAGCCCAGCCGGGGGCAGCGCCGCTCCCGGTGATCGTGGGCCAGGGCCGGGTCCACGGCGTGGTCCACGGCCGGGTCCATGGCGTGGTCCGGGGCCGGGTCCACGGCGTGGTCCACGGCCGGGTCCATTGCGTGGTCCGGGTCCGGGGCCACGGCGGTGTCCGGGGCGTGGTCCTGACCGGTGTCCGCCATGTCGGCGATCACCTGCTTTTCAGAGCCGCGGGCCTGGGATGATTGGCAAAGACCTTAACCGACTCGGCCATCACCGCCTCGTCCAGCGGGTAATCCTGCAATTCATGAGCGAAATACCGCTCATACGCCCCCAGATCCAGCAGGCCGTGGCCGCTCCAGTTTACCAGAATCACCTTCTCTTTGCCCTCCTCCCGGGCCTTGTGGGCCTCCTCGACGGCGCAGGCCAGGGCGTGGGTGGTCTCGGGGGCGGGGATGTGGCCCTCGCTCCGGGCAACGAGTACCCCCGCCTCGTAGGCGGAAAGCTGGGTGACGGACCGGGGGGCGATGATGCCCTCCATCGCCAGTTGGCTGACGGTGGGGGCCATGCCGTGATACCGCAGGCCCCCGGCGTGGAAGGGCGGCGGCACAAAGGCGTGGCCCAGGCTGTGCATGGGCAGCAGGGGCGTGTAGCGGGCCGTGTCGCCATGATCATACACAAAGGGCGCCCGGGTCAGGGTGGGGCAGGCGGCCGGCTCCACCGGATAGATCTCCACCTGGCGGCCGTTGATCTTATCGCACACAAAGGGAAAGGCGATGCCGGCGAAGTTGCTTCCGCCGCCGGCGCAGCCGATGACGATGTCCGGGTATTCGCCTATCAGATCCAGTTGCTTTTTGGCCTCGAGGCCCATGATGGTCTGGTGGAGCATCACATGGTTCAGCACGCTGCCCAGGGAATACCGGGTCTGGCCGCTGGTGTCGGAAACGGCCGCCTCGATGGCCTCGCTGATGGCGATGCCCAGGCTGCCCGGGGTGTTCGGGTCCCGCTCCAGAGCATCCCGGCCGGCCTTGGTCTCGGCGCTTGGGCTGGCCACGCAACGGCCCCCCCAGGACTCCATCATGGCCTTTCGGTAGGGCTTCTGGTCGAAGCTGACCCGCACCATATAGACCTTGCACTCCAGGCCGAACTGGCAGCAGGCGAAGGACAGGGCGCTGCCCCACTGGCCGGCGCCGGTCTCGGTGGTCATCTTTTTGATGCCGAACACCTTGTTGTAATAAGCCTGGGGCACGGCGGTGTTGGGCTTATGGCTGCCCGGCGGGCTGACGCTCTCGTTCTTGAAATAGATCCGGGCCGGGGTTTTCAGGGCCTTTTCCAGAGACAGTGCCCGCACCAGGGGCGACGGCCGCCAGATGGTCAGCACCCGCAGCACCTCATCGGGAATGTCGATCCAGCGCTGGTCGCTCATCTCCTGCTCGATCAGGTTCATGGGGAACACCGGCGCCAGATCCTCCGGCTTCACCGGGTTGCCGTCCGGCCCCAGGGGCGGATTAATCTTGATATCCGCCAGAATGTTGTACCACTGGCGCGGGATCTCGTCTTCCTTCAGCAACACCTTTCTGACTTCCATAAGCCCCTCTTTTCTCGCTTGGTCAATTCTGATTCATCTGTCGTGTCAATGGTCCGAAGCAGCCGGGTCCGAAGCAGCCGGGTCCGAAGCAGCCGGTCTGAATCATCCGGCCTGAATCATCCGGTTCGAAGCAGCCGGCTCAAGCATCCGGTTCGATCGTTTGGCTCGCTCCGGGGAAGTTTTCGACGTCATCCAGCCGCCCCTGCTCCAGCTCGATGCGAACGCTGTCCAGGATGCCGTTGATGAAGGCCCCCGACTCTTCCGTGCCGAACTTCTTGGCGGAATTGATGGCCTCGTTGATGGCTACCTTGGCCGGGGTGTCGGGCAGGTGGGTCAGCTCGAACACGCCCAGGCGCAGCACGTTGCGGTCCACGCAGGACATGCGGCCGATCTTCCAGTTGGCGCTGTGCCGGTCGATGACCTCGTCGATCCGGGGCCGGCGCTCGATAACGCCGTTGACCAGCGTCAGGAAAAAATCCATCACATTATCGTCCGGCTTGAAGTTGCGGCAGTACCGCTCCAGCATCTCCGGGGCGATGTTTTTATGCATGTCCATGTAAAAGAGCGCCTGGAGCGCCAGTTCCCTGGAACGGGTCCGAACCCCCATATTTGCTTTTCCCGTCTCCTATTCCCCGTTTATCCGGGCCATCAGGTTGGCCATCTCGATGGCGGACATGGCCGCGCTCCAGCCCTTGTTGCCCGCCTTGGTGCCCGCCCGCTCGATGGCCTGCTCGATGGTGTCGGTGGTGAGAATGCCGAAGATCACCGGCACCCCCGTTTCCATGGTCACCGCGGCGATGCCCTTGGAGGCCTCGGCGCACACATAGTCGAAATGGGGCGTTGAGCCCCGGATCACCGCGCCCAGGCAGATGATGGCGTCAAAACCGCCCTTTTCGGCCAGCTTTTTGGCCAGAAGGGGAATCTCGAAGGCGCCGGGCACCTTGACGATGGAAATGGCCTCATCCGCCGCCCCGGAGCGGATCAGGGCGTCTAACGCCCCGCCCACCAGGCGGTCGGTGATAAAATCGTTGAACCGGGACGCCACCAGGGCGAACCGCTTGCCCTCGGCGACCAGGCTGCCTTCAATATAAACCGGCATGACGGCGCTTTCTCCTTGATTTGGGATTAGGGGTTGGCGTCCACATTGATCATGTGGCCCATCTTCAGCTTCTTGCAGGCCAGGTAGCAGCGGTTGTGCTCGTTGGCCTCGATCTCGATGGGCACCTGCTCCACGATGCGCAGGCCGTAGCCCTGCAGGCCCACCATCTTCTTGGGGTTGTTGGTGATCAGGCGCATGTTCTTAACGCCGAGAGAGACCAGGATCTGGGCGCCTATGCCGTAGTTGCGCAGATCGGGTTTAAAGCCTAGCTGCTCGTTGGCCTCCACCGTGTCCAGCCCCTGATCCTGAAGGGCGTATGCCCGGATCTTGTTGGAAAGCCCGATGCCCCGGCCCTCCTGGCGGATGTACAGCAGCACGCCGGCGCCCTCCTTGTCCATCATCTCCATGGCCCGGCGAAGCTGCTCGCCGCAATCGCACCGCAGGGAGCCGAAGATGTCTCCGGTGAGGCACTCGGAATGGACCCGCACCAGGATCGGCTTGTCCGGCGTGATCTCGCCCTTGATCATGGCGATGTGCAGCACGTCCTCGATGTCGTTTTCAAACACCTCGATTTTAAACTCGCCGGCAAAGCTGGTGGGAATCACGCTCCCGGCGGCCCGATGCACGAAGGACTCCATGCGCATCCGGTGCTCGATCAGGTCGGCGATGGTGCAGATGCCGATGCCGTGGCGCTCGGAGAATTTTTCAAGGGCCGGCATCCGGGCCATGGTGCCGTCCTCGTCCATGATCTCACAGATGACGCCGGCGGGCTTGAGGCCCGCCATCCGGGCCAGGTCCACGGCGCCCTCGGTCTGGCCGGAGCGGACCATCACGCCGCCGTTTTTGGCGCGCAGGGGAAAGATGTGGCCGGGCCGCACCAGGTCCGTCGGCTTGGCGTCGTCGGCGACGGCGGCTAAAATAGTGGTGGCCCGGTCCGCCGCGGAGATGCCGGTGGTCACGCCCTTTCGGGCCTCGATGGAGATGGTGAAGCCTGTGTGAAAGCGGGATGTGTTGTTCTCCACCATCAGGGGCAGGGCCAGTTGGTCCACCATATCGCCGGTCATGGGCAGGCAGATGAGGCCCCGGCCGTATTTGGCCATGAAGTTGATGGCCTCCGGCGTCACCTTCTCCGCGGCCATGGTCAGATCGCCCTCGTTCTCCCGGTCCTCGTCATCCACCAGGATCACCATTTTGCCGGCGCGGATGTCCGCCACGGCCTCTTCAATGCTCAACATTGGCATTTTGCTTACACTCCAGAAAAATGAGATATCGGCCCGATGCCGATCGATTACAGAAAGCCGTTTCTGGCCAGAAGGTCGAGATCGACGCCCGATTTCGGCGCCTCCCCGCCCCGGTCCGCCAAATGGCCCGGCGAGAGGAACCGCTCGACATACTTGCCGATCATATCGGCTTCGAGGTTAACAGAGTCCCCCGGCTTTTTCAAGCCCAGGGTGGTCAGGCCGGCGGTGTGCGGGATGATGCTCACCGAAAAGCCGGCCGCGTCGCGATTATTGATGGTCAGGCTCGCGCCGTCAACGGCCACCGAGCCCTTGCGGATCATGTAGCGGGTCAGCTCGGGGCCCGCTTCAAAATCTATGATGATGGCGTTGCCCAGCCGGCGCCGGGCGCTGATGACCCCGG
The DNA here is from genome assembly GCA_011390035.1 of Desulfobacteraceae bacterium. Classification (GTDB taxonomy): domain Bacteria; phylum Desulfobacterota; class Desulfobacteria; order Desulfobacterales; family JAABSP01; genus JAABTE01. Next base: position 6,832 of record JAABTE010000071.1, read on the forward strand.
TGCCGTCGATGTGCCCGGAGACCAGATGGCCGTCCAGCCGGTCAGACAGGCGCATGGCCCGCTCAAGGTTCACCCGGTCTCCGGGGCGGGCGAACCGGAAGGTGGAAAGGGACAAAGTCTCCGGCGACACATCCACCGTAAAGCTCCGTCCGCTGATGGTAACGGCCGTCAGGCACGCGCCGTTTACGGCGATGCTGTCGCCGATCTTTGCGCCGTCCAGCGCAAAATCCGCCGTTACCGTCAGCCGCAGCCCCTCGCCGGCCGCCGGCCGGGTTGCCGCTATGGCGCCCAATCCCTCTATGATGCCTGTAAACATTTATAATACCGCCTCGGTCAAGCCTTTCAATCCCGCTCCGTCCGTTTTCCGCCCCCGCAGCCGGGCGCGAAAAAATTAAACTCTTTCTATAACCCGCCCTCCATGTTAAGTCAAAGAAAAAGTGGCCGCCTTCCGCGTCCCGGCGCCATCTTCCGGAAAAATGGCTTGCATCCCCGGCCCTGTTCATGTTTAATTCGGGCTGAAGGGGACGGCGCGGCGGCGCCCGCCGCCCGACCCGAAACCCTTGCCAGCCCAGGAGGCGCAAGCGATGAAGACAAGGAAAGCGATACTGTCGGGCACCTGGTATCCGGACGCGCCGGCGGCCTGCGAGACCCAGATCCGGGACTTTCTGGCCCAGGGCCTGTGCGAGCCGGCCTCGGACAACCGTCGGGTCGGGGGCATCGTACCCCATGCCGGATGGTATTTTTCCGGGGCCATCGCCTGCGGCGTGATCCACTGCCTGCAAGACGGCACGGCGCCGAACACCATCGTCGTTTTCGGCATGCACATGGGGCCGGGCCAGCCCAACATCATCATGGCCGAGGGCGCCTGGGAGACCCCCTTTGGCCCCATCGCCATCGACGCCGACTTCGCCGCCGACCTGACGGCCCGCTTTCCCTTTGCGGTGGAAACGGCCGAGCGGCACTCCCGGGACAACACCATCGAGGTCCAGTTGCCCTTCATCAAATACTTTTTCCCGAACACCGCCATCGTGCCCATCGGCGTTCCGCCGGACGGCGCCTCCCTGGCCATCGGCCGGGCCGTGGCCGAAATCGCCCGGTCCCGAAACCTGAAGGTGAAGGTACTCGGCTCCACCGACCTGACCCACTACGGCCCCAACTACGGCTTCCAGCCCCAGGGCCCGGGCCGAGCGGCGGTGGACTGGGTGCGGTTCGAAAACGACCGGCGAGTGATCGAGGCCATGCTGGCCATGGACGCCCAGGCCGTGATCCGGGAATCGCTCGATCAACATAACGCCTGCTGCGGCGGCGCCGCGGCCACGGCCATCGAGGCGGGGCGGGCTTTGGGATCGGATGGAGCCGAGTCCATCGCCTACGCCACAAGCTACGAAAAGCACCCGGGGGACAGCTTTGTGGGGTATGTGGGAATATTATTTTGATTATCGGGCATTATCCTTTCTTAAAAAAATCCTTTTAGTTCTCAAAGGACATTAATCAACGCATGATCTCAAAATCCCTGGCCAAACTGCCCCTTCGGCTCAAGGCCATCCTGTTCGACTTCGACGGCACCCTGACCCATCCGGGGGCCATTGATTTCATTGCCATGCGGGCCGGCATAGGCTGCCCGTCCGGCATGTCCATCCTGGACCATATAAAGGGAATCGGGGATGCCGGCCGGCGCGCCGAGGCGGAGGCGACCGTGGCCCGGTACGAGCGGCTGGGGGCGGAGCGGTCCCGGCCCAACGACGGGGCAGAGGAGCTGATACGGCATCTGCGGGATCGGGGCCTGAAGGTGGCCATCCTCACCCGAAACAGCCGGGAAGCCGTGGACCGGGCGCTTGCAAACTTCGATCATCTGACGGCCGCGGATTTCGACCTGATCCTGGCCCGGGAGGACGTGGCCTTTCCCAAGCCCGATCCGGAAAGCGTGCGGGAGGCGGCCCGGCGGCTGAACGTGGAGATCTCCGAGCTTTTGATGGTGGGCGATTTCAAGTACGACATCGAGGCGGGGGCCGGGGCCGGGGCGCCCACGGTGTTCTTGTCCAACGGAACGCCGCCGCCCGCCGATATCGCCGCGGACATCACCATTGAGAAATTGTCCGAGCTTAAGGCCATCGCCCGGCTCAGTCTGCCGCTTTCCGCCGGCAAGTTTCCCAACGAGCTGCTGGGCGAATTTCTCCGGGAGGTGGTTTTCGAGGACCCGTCTGTGATCATAAATCCCGGCATCGGCGAGGACATCGCCGCCGTGGACGTGACCAATGAGTCGGTGCTGATCTTGAAATCCGACCCCATCACCTTCGCAACGGACGCCATCGGCCATTACGCCGTGCTGATCAACGCCAACGACATCGCCACCTCCGGCGCCACCCCCCGCTGGCTGCTCACCACCCTGCTGTTTCCCTGCGACACCACGCCGGCGCAGATCTACCGGGTGCTGGCGGATCTGAAATCCGTCTGCGAAAAATGGTCCATCACCCTGTGCGGCGGCCACACGGAGATCACCGACGCCGTGGTCCGCCCCATCATCTCCGGCACCCTGGCCGGCACGGTGGACCGGGCAAGGCTGATTGAAAAGCGCAACATCCGCCCCGGCGACCGGGTCTTCATCACCAAGGGCGTGGCCGTGGAGGGCACCTCCATCATCGCCCGGGAGTTCGCCATCCGCCTGCGGGCCGGCGGCATGAGCCCGGCGCGCATCGAAGCCTGCCGGGGGTTTCTTAACGACATCAGCATCCTGACCGAGGCCCGCATCGCCGCCGATACCGAGGGCGCCACCGCCATGCACGACGTGACCGAGGGCGGCCTTGCCACCGCCCTTGCCGAGTTGAGCATCGCCGGCGGCCACGGCATCCGCGTGGACATGGAAAGGATCCCCATTTACCCTGAAACCGAAGAGATCGGCCGCATCCTGGGCATCGACCCGCTGGGCCTGATCGGCTCGGGCAGCCTGCTCATCTGCTGCCGCTCCGACGGCTGCCGCGCCCTGGCCGCCGGCGTCCGGGCCGCCGGCATCGAGATCACCCCCATCGCCGAGGTGATGGACGCCCCGCCCGGCATCACCGCCCACCGAAACGGCGCCCCTGCCCAGTGGCCCCGCTTCGAGGTGGACGAGATCGCCCGCCTGTTTCAGGCCGACTGAGCCGTAAAAACACCGAAAGAATACCGGAAGGACCCCAGAAATGAACCTTTCCATGCGTCAGTTCGAGCGAGCCGTGGAGCGGGCCATCGCCGCCATCCCCGAAGAGATCCGCGCCCATCTGAACAACCTGACCATCGCCGTGGAACACCGCCCCTCCCGCGAGCTGCTGGAGGAGATGGAAATCCCGCCGGACGACACCCTCTTCGGTGTGTACACCGGCATCCCGCTGCCCGAGCGCTCCCTGGTGGAGCCGCCGCTGTACCCGGACGAGATATTGATCTTCAAGGAGCCCCTGGAG
>JAABTE010000007.1 GCA_011390035.1 Desulfobacteraceae bacterium
GCTGATGGAAGTTTGCCGGATGCGCAACACCCCGATTTTGACCTTTATAAACAAGCTCGATCGGGAAGGCATGGCGCCGCTGGATATCCTCGGCGAGATTGAAGAAACCCTGCAGATCGAATGCGCGCCGCTCACCTGGCCCATCGGCATGGGAAAGCAGTTCAAGGGGACCTACAACCGCCACCGGCGGGAACTCATCCTTTTCACCCCCGGCAGAGAGCGTTTGCCGGACGACGCCATCACCATCCGCGATCTGGATGATCCGCTGCTGGATAAAATCCTGGGAAGCCAGGCCACGCGGCTGCGCGACGACATCGCCCTGCTCGAGGGCGCGGCCGACCCCTTCGATCAGGAGCAATTTCTCAAGGGCAATCAGACGCCGGTTTTTTTCGGCAGCGCCATCAATAACTTCGGCGTTCTAGAATTGCTGGACACCTTCGTGGAGATCGCCCCCTCCCCCCTGCCCAGGCAGGCGGCCACGCGGATGGTGCTGCCCGAGGAGGATGAATTTTCCGGCTTCGTTTTCAAGGTGCAGGCCAACATGAACCCGGCTCACCGAGACCGGATCGCGTTTCTGCGGATCTGTTCGGGCCGATTCCAGCGCGGCATGCGGGTGCGTCATCACCGTGTTGGCAAGGATATCCAGATCGCCAATCCCATCATCTTCATGGCCCAGGACCGCGCCCTTGTGGAAGAAGCCTGGCCGGGCGACATTATCGGCATCCACAACCACGGCACAATCCGGATCGGCGACACGTTCTCCGAAAAGGAACCGCTCAATTTCACAGGCATACCCAACTTCGCCCCCGAGCATTTCCGCCGGGTCATGCTCAAATCGCCCCTTAAGATGAAACAGCTTCATAAAGGGATTCACCAACTTGTTGAAGAAGGGGCGATCCAGCTCTTTCAGCCATTGATCGGAAATGCCCTGATTCTCGGGGCCGTGGGGGTGTTGCAGTTCGAGGTGACCATGGCGCGGCTCAAGACCGAATACGGGGTGGACGCCGTATATGAGCCGGTGCAATTTTCCACCGCCCGATGGATCCGCTGCGATGACAAAAAAACCCTGACCGCCTTCGAAAAGGAGCGCCAGTCCCGTCTGTTCCGGGATGCGCGGGAAGATCTGACCTATCTGGCGGAAAGCGAATGGCAACTCGATCATGTGATGGAATTATGGCCCGGGATTCGTTTTCACAAAATACGGGAGTGCCAGTGATCGGATAGCGGGCGGGGGAGAGCGCAATGTCCCTTGCGCCGCTGTCGGGCAGCAGGTCCAAAGGGTATAAATGGCGGGCGGCTTTCCCTCCGCTGGCGCCCCGCCAAGGCGGGGCGCCCCAGGGGAAGGCCGCGGATCAGGCGGGCGCTGCCATCAGGGAGACGCGCTCCCGCTGGTTTTTGTGGCGCTGCCACAGGTACACAAGGCCGATCATGCCGATGCCCACCACATCCGTCACGATATCCGGATGATAGCACAGGAAAGTGCCCACCGCGAAGACGAGCCATTCGGCAACGGTGGTGCGCCGGATCAGGTATCCCATGGTTACTGCGGAAAAGGCGATGGTGCCCAGGGTCGCGGAGAAGAAATCCATGAAGATCTCCATGCCGCTGCCGATCAGCAGAATGCCCGGGCTGTAGGCGAACAGGAACGGCCCGACGTAGAGGAACTTGGCGAATTTAAAAGCGGTCCACCCGGTCTTCCAAGGGTCGCTGCCGGCGATGGCGGCCCCTGCGTAGGCGGCCACGCAGACGGGCGGGGTGATGTTCGAGTCCTGGCTGAACCAGTAAACGATCATGTGGGCGGCGATCACCGGCACGCCCAGGGTGTCCAGGGCCGGCACGGCCAGCACTGCCGTGATCAGGTAGGCGGCGGTGACGGGAACCCCCATGCCCAGCACCAGAGAGGCCATGCCGATGAGCAGGATGGCCATGGGCAGGTTGCCGCCGGACAGGGAGATGATGATGTCTGAAAACTTCAGGCCGATGCCGGTCAGCGCGATGGTGCCCACGATCATGCCGATAACTCCCACGGTGGCGCCGATGATCATGGTGTTGCGCGCGCCCTCCACCACCGCCTCGTAGATCTCCCTTATGCCCATGCGCCTGTCCGGCGTCACCCAGCTCACCGCCACGCAGGAGATGGTGGCCCAGAAGGCGGCAAAGCCCGGCGAATAGCCCACCAGCATCAGCACCACGATGATCAGCAGGGGCGTGGTCATGTACCACTGCTTTTTCAGGATCTGAATGGGCCGGGGCAGCTCCACGCCCTGAAGGCCCACCAGGTTGTTCTTTTTGGCCTCGAAGTGGACCATGATGAAGACCGATAAAAAGTAGAGCAGGGCCGAGCCCACGGCCATCTTCATGATGTCCACGTAGGGCGTGCGCGTCATCTCGGCCATCAGAAAGCCGCCGGCGCCCATGATGGGGGGCATGAACATGCCGCCAATGGAGGCCGACGGCTCGATGGCCCCGGCCACGTGGGGCTTGAATCCGGCCCGCTTCATCAGGGGGATGGTGAAGGTGCCGGTGGAAACGGTGTTGGCGATGGCGCTGCCGGAGATGGAGCCGAAGAAGGCCGAGGCTATCACCGCCACCTTGGCCGGCCCGCCCGTGGTGCGGCCGGCGATGGCCATGGGAAAGTCGATGAAGAACTGGCCGGCCCCCGATTTTTTCAGAAAGGCGCCAAAGAAGATGAACAGGATAACGTAGGAGACCAGCACGCTGGCCATCACGCCGAACACCCCGTCCTGGGTGAGGAAAAGGTAGTTGGACAGGCGGGGCAGGGAGAACTGGCGGTGGGCGAAGGGGCCGGGCATCCAGGGCCCGAAGTAGCAGTAGGCCGCGGCCAGAATGCCCATGAGCGTCATGGACCAGCCCAGCACCCGGCGACACACCTCCAGGGACACCAGCAGGCCGGCCAGGCTCACATAAAAGTCGAGTTCGGTTTCGCTGCCCATGCGGTAGTTGAGGGCCTCGTACTGGAATATCCAGTAGCCCACGGTGAGGATGGACACAAGGGCCAGAACCAGGTCCGGCGCGGAGGGCCGGTGGCGGGGGGATTTTTTCCGGGCCGGGTAGGCGATGAAGATGTAAACATAGGTGACCAGCACATAGGCGCCCAGGTGGTACTGCACGTACACCGGCTTTATGCCCGCCGAGTAAAAGTAAAAGAGTACCAGGAAGCAGGCGATGGCGCCCAGCACCCATTTCCAGAACCCGGTCATCTCCCGGTTGGCCTTTTCCTCTTTCTCCATCAGTTTCAGCAGAACGGGATCGGCCGCTTCCGGCGGGCCTTCCCGTGGGCTCAACTCTTCGTTCATGGCGGTTTTTCCTGTTCCTGTAAAAAAGTTATGGATGTTCCGGTGCTTCCGGATCATGCGACGGGGCGACGGGATAAAGGCGTTTTGGAAGGCGGCCGGGAAGGGGCTGAGGCCGGCCGCGGGCATCCGGAATCGCGCCGCCTCTGCCCGGCGAAACCAGATGGCCCCGCCGGGCAGAAGCGAAATTCAAACACAGACCGCGGGCGGCCGGGCTAGGGCTTCAGATTTTCCGGAATGTTCAGCCCCATTTCGGTCCAGAACTTATAGGCGCCCGGATGCAGCGGAATGGACAGGCCGTCCACGGCCTTTTCCACCTTCATCTCCTCTGCGGCCTTGTGGGCGCTGATCATGTGGGCAAGGCCCTCGGGGGAGAAGATTGCCTTGACGGTCTGATACACGACATCCTCGGGCACGGATTCGCCGGCGCACCAGTAGGCGGTGTCCTGGAAGGAGTTGACGTCCGCGTCCACTCCCCGGTACACGCCCTTGGTGATCACCACCGGGCTGTAGAAGGGGTATGCCTCGAAGAAGCCGGACTGGCGGGCCTCGGCCTCAATATCCACCAGCAGCACGTCGTCCTGGGCGCAGGCTTCGATCACCGAGGCGTTGGGAAAGCCGGCCGTGATCCAGAAGGCGTCCAGCTTGCGGTCCTTGAAGGCCGAAGCGGCCGGCGAATAGCCGAGGAACTGGGGCTCGATCTTGTCCCAGATGCCAAGGGTCTTGAAAAACCGCTCGGCGGTCAGCGCGGCGCCGGAGCCGGCGTTGCCCACGCCCACCTTCCTGCCCACGAGCTGGGCGGCGGTGGTGATGCCGGATTTTTTCAACACCACCAACTGAGCCGGGGCGCCGTACAGGGCGGCTATGGCCCGTACCTTGTCGTATTTGGCCGGATCATTAACCAGTTGGCCGTTGCGGCCCAGGAAAAGGTCGCCGGAATAGACGATGCCGAAATCGACATCATGCTTGTGAATCCGCTTGAGGTTTTCCACGGACCCGCCGGAGCCCTCGCTGGAGACCTCGACATCGGGGATGTTCTTGGTCATGTAGATGGCGATGGCGTTGGCAAAGTAGTTGAAGGTGCCGCCCACCGGGCCGCCGCCGAAGGCCATGTAAGCCTTGGCCGCGTGGGCGGTTGCGGCGGCCATGACGATGATGGCCGCCGCGGCGATGATTTTCAAGCCTTGTTTCCGTTTCATTTTTCCTCCTGATGGTGAAAGATGGCCGCCGGAATGGCGGGGGGAGCGGTATCCAGCGATACCGATCGGGTATTGCATAACAAGGATCGTGCCATGGGGCACAACCATTTGAATTGGAATTGTTTTCATCGCGGGTGGCCCCGGGCGGCCCCCGGCGAGGGAGCGAACCGTCGGTTCCGATTGGGGCACTCCCCCCAGCCCCGCCGGCGGGCGGGAGGATGGGGCGGGGCCGGGTTTTAAGGCAATAAGTGTTTTATTTGGAAGGTGGATCGGATGGATATGACAGATCCGTTCCGATGCAGGGGCGGATCTGGAATGGACGGTTCAGGCGGCACGGCGGGCAAGGCCCCCGGGCCCTATTTCAGCGATACATCCACCTGCTTTCCTGTGTCGCGCTTTTTGGGGTGCAGCTCCACCATCCGCAGCGAAATGGACAGCAACCCAATGCAGATCGGCAGCACCAGCAGCGTGCCCATCTGCTGCCAGCTCAGGATGATCTTATCGTCGTGGAACACCTGGAGGGCCAGGCGGAGAAACAGCACGAAGATGATCACCACGATCACCTCCGCCACCACCTGCTTGAGCTGGCCGATGGTGTTCACACGCATCCAGAAGGGCAGGGCCAGCTCGTCGGTGGCCTCCTCGGTCACCTGTTTCGGATGGATGAAGAGCGAATAGACGCCATAGGCGAAATACAGCAGCACGATGGCGATCAGAAACCGATCCAGCCCCTCGATGACGTTGATGACGGCCAGGGCGTCCGGCGCGATCTCGGCGTCCGGCTCCATGGGGGTCATCACGCCTATTTTGAGGGCCTCGAAAACCTTGTAAAGACCCAGGTAGAACATCAGCAGGCTGCTGGCCAAAGAACCGAGTACCGCTGTCAGGGTGAGAAAGCGGGTGCCTATGACAATACTGCGCTCTATTTTTTTAAGGCTTACGATTGGAATCCCTCCGCTTTCCGGCGCCGGCGGTGGCGCAGTCCGGATACAGTTCCGCCCTGGGGGCGGCTCTTCCGGAGGCCGGCCCATGGTGTTCCTGAAACTCGTCGATGATGGAGCAGCGCCAGAGGGGTGCGCCGATGATAAAGGCGATGCGGCCGATCATGTGGGCGGAGATGGGCGAGGTTGCGGCGATGAACAGAATAATGGCGATCACCTTCACCAGCAGGTCCAATGAATGGAACCTTATGCCCACTGCCAGCAGCAGCAGGGCGGCGCCCAGGGTGGCGCCCTTGGTCGAGGCCGAGATGCGGATGAACAGATCGGGCATCCGCAGGATGCCCAGCCCGGCAAGGAACATGACAAAGGCCCCTGAAAGCATCAGGATGGCGCTGAGAATGTCAAGCATTGATTTCCTCCGGCGGCGGGGGCGCGCCGTCCGTTTGGACCGTCTCCTCAAGGACGCGCTCCCGGCGTCCGATATAATAGGCGAAGGCCACGGTGGCCAGAAACGAAACAAGGGCCACGATGATGGCGATGTCGATGAAGATGGGCCGGCCGGTGCCGGCGCAATAGACGCAGATGACGCCGATGGAGATGATGGACATCAGCTCAAGGCCCACCACCCGATCGGCCAGGGCCGGGCCGATCACCACCCGTATGAAGGCGAAAAGAAAGGCCAGCCCCAGCAGAACGGCGGCGCCGTAAACACAGGCGGCATCGAAGGTCATGGCGCCGGGGGTCATTCCACCAGCTCCTTTACCCGGCGCTCGAACCCCTGTTTGATATCCTGGCGAAAGGTGTCCGGATCATCGATGTACATGGCGTGGATGTACAGATGGCGCCGGTCCTCGGAAACATCCAGGGACAGCGTTCCGGGGGTGAGGGTGAGCAGGTTTGACAGCAGGGTGATGCCCGCGTCCGTGCGCAGGTCCAGCGGTATGGCGATCACGCCGGGCCGCATGCGGTGGCGCGGGGTGAGAATGTCGTGGGCCAGGCGAAGATTGGCCAGCACCAGTTCCTTGATGAAAAACCCGGTGAAGGTGATGGCCCGGAATCCACGGGTAAAGTAGCCCCTGGAGTCGTCGTCCAGGCGGAGCATCCAGAGGATGGCCATGGCCAGCAGGAATCCGGATACAAAGGCTCCGGTGGTGAATTCTCCCGTCAGCGCCACCCAGATGAAGGCCAGCAGAATGTTCATTATGAAGGTTCTCACGGCGCCTCCCCCAGGGCCGCCCGGATATAGGCGGCCGGATCAATGATGTTTTCCGCAGCCGATCGGGCCACCTGAAAGGCCGGCTCGGCCAGAAGGCCCAGCAGCAGGGACAGCCCCGCCAGGACCAGGATGGGAGCGTAGCCGCGAACGAAGGGGATGTTCTGATCCGGTCGTTGCTCCGGTCGTTGCTCCGGTCGTCGCTCCGGTCCCCGCTCCGGCCCCCCGTGCCGCTCGGACGGCGGCGGCTTCCAGAAGACCGCCTCCCACAGCCGCGCCATGGAAAGCAGGGTCAAAAAGGCCGCGGCCAGGGCCGCCGTGGCGATCCAGTAATGCCGGTCCGCAAGCGCCGCCCGCAGCAGCCCCAGCTTTCCCCAGAATCCGGCCATGGGCGGCAGCCCGGAAAGGGACATGGCCGGCGCGATGAACAGCGCCGCCAGAAACGGCCGCCGCTCCCAGAGCCCCCCCATGCGCCGGGTGTCGCCCCCGGCGTTTCCGGTGGCCAGGGCCACGGCCCCGCCGATGAGAAACAAGGTGGCGATATCGATCATGTCCGCTGCCATGTAATAGATGGCCCCGGCCAGCCCCATGGGCGAAAACAGCCCGAGCCCCATCAGCATGTAGCCCATGTGGCCCACCAGGTTGAAGGAGATGATCCGCCCGAACCCGCGCTGGGACAGGGCGCCCATCATGCCGGCGATCATGGTGAGCCCGGCCAGGGTAAGAAGCAGCGGGCCCCAGAAATCGGCGTGGGGGATGAACAGCAGCCCATGCGTCCGGATCATGGCGTAAAGCCCCACCTTGGTGAGCAGCCCGCCGAACAGCGCCGACACGGGAAAAGAGGGGGTCGGGTAGGCCGCCGGCAGCCAGAAATAGAGCGGAAAGATGGCCGCCTTGATGCCAAAGGCCAGAAGAAACATCAGCCCGATGGCCCCCATCAGGGCCGGGGCGTTGACCTCCGCCACCTTCACCGCCGCGTCGGCCAGGTTCAGGGTGCCGACAACCCCGTAAAAAAGCCCCACCGCCGCCAGGAAAATGGCGGACGCCACCATGTTCAGGGCCACGTACTTGACCGTTCCCTCCAGTTGCGCTTTTCCGCCCCCCAGGCTCAACAGAACAAAGGAGGCGATGAGCAGAACCTCGAACCAGACATACAGGTTGAAGATATCCCCCGTGAGAAACGCGCCGCAGGCGCCCATGAGCATCACCTGGGCGATGGCGTAAAAGCCTTCCGTCTCCCTTCGCCGGTCCATCCCGTAAGTTGCCGAAACGATGGCGGCCAGCCCGATAACGGCGGCCACCGCGGCCAGGGACGCGCCCAGGGTGTCGGCCGCCAGAATGATGCCGTAGGGCGCCGGCCAGTTTCCCAGTCGAAGCGTAACGACCCCCTGGCGCCAGACGGTGATGAAAAGCTGCCCGCCGGCCAGGCACAGCACGCCGGCGCCCAGGATGCAGATCCGGCGCTGGACCCGCCGCCGCCCCCAGGCGGCCAGGCAGGCCAGGGCCGTGAAAAAGGGGATCAGGATCGGCGCGATGATGATCATCGGAACCGGCATCATGCGGGCCATCCCCGAAGCGTTTCCCGCCTCCTATCGTATGGGGCCGTCGGCATGTCGCATCTCGTCCAGGTCGTCCGTTCCCGTGGTCTCGTGGACGCGGCGAATGAGCATCACGGCAAAGGCGTTCAGGCCGAAGCCGATGACGATGGCCGTCAGGATCAGCGCCTGGGGCAGCGGATCGGCAAAATCCCCCGTCAGCCGCGACATCCCCTCCTGGATAAAGGGCGGCGCCCCCCGCTTCAGCCCGCCTATGGTGAACAGCAGCAGGTTGGCCGCATGCCCCATCAGCATCAGCCCCAGAATCAGCTTGAACAGGCTGCGCCGCATCATCAGGTAAAGCCCCGCGGCGTACAGCGAGCCTGTTAAAAAAGACAGGATCACTTCCATCGGATCGCTTCCATTTTTCTCAGTCTTCCATCAGCGATATGAAGATCGTCATCACCCCGCCGATCACCACCAGATAGACCCCGGTGTCGAAGATAAGCGGCGTGTTGGGCTCCTGGATGAACAGAAAGGGCGCATCGGCCCACAGGGCGGTCAAAAAGGGCTTTCCCGCAACCATGGGCGCCAGCCCGGCCCCGCCGGCCAGAAAAAGGCCGATGACGATGTAAAGCCTCGGATGCAGCCGCAGCGCCCGATGCGCCGCTTCGGCGTCGTGGGTGATGGCGAACAGGGAAAAGGCCGATGCCGCGATGATGCCGCCGATGAACCCGCCGCCGGGCAGGTTGTGCCCCCTTGCCAGCGCATACACCGAAAGAAACAGCAGCAGGGGCAGCAGATAGGTGGCCGCGGTTGACAGCACCAGGGACGTGGCGCGCGCCTTTCCCGCCACCGGCGCATGGGCCGCCGCCGCTGCCCCGTCTGAAGCCTTCATGATGTCCTCTTCCTTGCGCGCGCTGGGATCGTTCATCGGTTATCCGCTTTCTTTTTGCGGGCCGGCTGCCGGATCATGGAATAGACGCCGATGGCGGCCACCGACACCACGGTGATCTCGCCGAAGGTGTCAAACGCCCTGAAATCGACAAGGATCACGTTGACCACATTCCGGCCGTGGGCACTGATGTAGCTGTTGTCTGCGAAAAAATCCCCCAGGGCCGAGCCCTGGGGAAAATGCGTTGCCAGCAGCAGCGTGGCCGTCACCACGCCGCCGGCGGCGATGGCCAGCCCCGCGTCCCTCAGCCGGGACGGTGGGCTGGAATACTTTTTCTGGGGCGGAAGCCTCAGCACCACCAGCACCATCAGGATCACCGAAAGGGTCTCGATGCCGAACTGGGTCATGGCAAGATCCGGCGCGCTGAAGAACATGAAGAACAGGGCCATGCCATAGCCCACAACCCCTAAAGCCACGATGGCCGTCATGCGGGCCGGGGCCGTGGCCGCCATGACCGCGGCCAGGAGCATCAGGACGGCCAGCGCCATTTCGTGGGCATGGCCGTCCAGCCACCGCTCAAGATGAAACTCCCCCGGCGCCACCCCGGCCAGGGGCGCGGCAATAACCAGAAGGGCCGTTGCCACGCTGATGATGATGTAATAGCGCAGATAGCCGCTTTGCAGCGTCCGGTTGATCCTTATGGCCACCGCGTCCAGCGCCCGCAGCCCCGCGTGATAGACCCACTCGGGCGGATGCGGGTTCCACCAGGTGATGGCGCTTCGGAACCGCCGGCTCCAGATAAAATAGACGCCGAACCCCAGCAGAACGGCCAGGGCGCTTAACCCCAGCTCCGGGGTAAGCCCGTGCCAGAGCGCGGAATGAATTTGCACCTGTTTTCCCACCACGGCAGACACTGCCGGCGACACTATCCACCGGTCCATCCACCCGTTGCCCAAACCGGCCGCCAGCCCCGCCGCGGCCAGGATGAGCGGTCCCATCCAGAAGGTTGCCGGCACCCGGCCCGGTGTTTTCGGATAATCTTTTCCGGGACCGTAAAACGGCATCAGCCCCACCGCGGCCCCCGCCACCACGAAGGAGATGGACACGATCACCACGCCCCCCGTCAGAATCCAGGGCCATGGCGAATCCAGGGTCGCCTTCAGCAGCGTTTCCTTGCCCAGGAATGTGAGAAATGGCGGCAGCCCCGCCTTTGACAGCAGGGCCAGCAGCGCGGCAGCGGCCGTCGCCGGCATGGCCCGCCACAGCCCGCCCAGGCGCTCGGCCTCCCGAATGCCGGTTTCATGGTGTATGATGCCGGCCACCATGAACAGCGTCCCCTTGTAAAAGGCATGGGCGATGATATAAACGATGGCCGCCTGGGCCGCCGTTTCCCCCCCGATGCCCAGCGCCATGGTGAAAACCCCAAGCGCTCCCACGGTGGAGTAGGCCAGGATTTGCTTAAGATCCGTTTTGATCACCGCCATGTAGGCCCCGGCCAGCAGGGTGAGCGTCCCTGCGCCCACGAGCAGAAACCGCCATTCCGGCGTTCCCCCCAGCGCCGGCGACAGCCGGGCCAGCAGATAGATGCCCGCCTTGACCATGGTGGCCGAATGCAGATAGGCGGACACGGGGGTGGGCGCGGCCATGGCGTTGGGCAGCCAGAAATAAAAGGGAAACTGGGCCGATTTCGTAAAGGCCCCCAGGCATATGAGGATCAGGGTCGGCAGGTAAAGGCCGTGGCCCCCGTGGGCGAAGGACGACCCGTTCAGGGCCGAGATGGTCATCGTGCCGCCGCCGGCGCCCATCAGCAGAAACCCTGCCAGCAGCGCCAGCCCGCCGGCCCCGGTCACAAGAAGCGCCTGAAGGGCCGCCGCCCGGGCCTCCGGCTTTTCGTTTTCAAATCCGATAAGAAGATAGGAGCTGACGGAGGTCAGCTCCCAGAAGATGAACAGCAGAATCAGGTTGTCCGCCAGCGCCAGCCCCAGCATGGAGAGCATGAACAGCAGCAGCTCGGCCAGGAACAGTCCCAGGCGCGGATGCCCGCCCATGTAAGCAATGGAATAGATGAAGATCAGCCCGCCGATGCCGGTGATCATCATGCCGAAGACCAGGGACAGCCCATCGATGGCCAGGGCGAAATCCACCCCCAGGCTCGGCGCCCAGCTCAACGAAAAGCGCAGGGGGCCCGCCTCGGCCACCGGCTTGATGCAGGAGGCCAGCGAAGCGAACAGGAAAAAGGCCAAAAGCGCCAGCAGCCATCCTGCGGCCCTTCCGCCGAAACCGGCGCGGGTATGGGTTTGTGAAGCCATCCCGCTTACCATACCGCATCGGCCCGGGTTGGCCATACATGCAAACCCCCATTTTGCCCGGGGAAGGGCGGTATTTTATAAGATGGGCGGTTGCACCCCATAGACTGTAAAGGAAATATGAATTACAGAAAATACCGCATTAGTTGCCGGGTCCAGGGGCGTTGCCCCTGGCTGTATGGATGCCGCCCCATTGGGGCTTAGGGAGAATAGCGATGCCGATATCCCCATGGTCAAATTCGTCCCAGGCCCGGAAGCCGGGGAATAAATCCCCCGGCAAGACCCGAAAGGCCCCTGAAAGAGCTGGGCCTTCATGGCATGGCTTACAACGACGCCACATGTCGGTTTTTCTTGAAAATCCGCCCGTTGTCCTATAAATAGGATTCGGGGCCGCCTGCGTTCGGCCGGCGGCCCCGAATCCATTCAACGGGAGGCGCTTTCATGATCATCGATTTTCATACCCACATCTTCCCGCCGGAGATCCGCCGCGCACGGGAGATCTATTTCCCCGCCGAATCGGCCTTCAAGCTGCTGTACGACTCCGAAAAGGCGGAGCTGGCCGGCGCCGCCGACATCGTGGAAACCATGGACGCCCAGGGGGTGGACCTGTCCGTGGTCTTCGGCTTTCCCTGGAAGAATCCGGATACCTGCCGGCGGCACAACGATTACATCATCGAGGCGGTGGCCCGGTTTCCGGGGCGGCTGAAGGGATTTTGCTGCGTCGATCCCCTGCATCCGTCCGCGCCCGACGAGGTGGCCCGGTGCCTCGACGCCGGCCTGAGTGGCGTGGGAGAGCTGGCCTTTTACGAGATGGGCTTTCCGGACCATTGCCTGAAATGCCTGGACCCGATCATGGCCATCTGCGCCGAGCGAAACGTGCCGGCGCTGATCCACACCAACGAGCCTGTGGGCCATGCATATCCGGGCAAGGCGCCGCTGGGGCTGGCGGACATTTACGGCCTGGCGTCGCGCTTTCCGAAAAACCGCGTCGTCCTTGCCCACTGGGGCGGGGGAATCTTCTTTTACAACCTGCTGAAAAAGGCGGTGCGGGAGGCCCTGGCCAACGTCTGGTTCGACACGGCCGCATCGCCCTACCTGTACGCCCCGGAGATCTACGCCGCAGCCCTTCGCCTGGCCGGCCCGGACCGGATTTTGTTCGGCAGCGACTTTCCGCTTATACGGCCCATGCGCTATTTTCGGGAGGTTGCGGCGGCAGGGCTGTCGGAGGAGGAGATTTCAGCGATTCTCGGGGGGAATGCGCGCAAGGTGCTTGGGGTGTAAGGATTTTGTTTTATTGAAAATTTAGTTGGTTCCTATTTGGGATCCCGATAGTTCCGCATCTCCTCCAGAATCCTTTTCATCGCCTCCCGATGGCGCGGGGGCACCATCAGCGCCGGCACCGGCCGGTTGGGGATCAGGTCTTTTGGAAGCGGCGCGGGTCCGGCGGTCCACTCATCCATGAAGCTCGGCTCGGCCATGCAAAGCATCATGTCCGTCAGGTTGCCGGAGAAACCGTCGGCGTCCAGATGCTCGATATACTGCATGAACACCGTGTTGACGCTTACAACCAGGGGCGGCATGTCCGCGGCGCCGGAATGGCCGCAGTTTGCCGTGGACACCATGCAGCGACAGGCGAAGGGCCGCGCCGGATAGATGTAGCACCGGTCGTTTTCCAGAAGCGGGCAGGGGGCCGTGGCCGGGTCCGCCGATTCATCCGGCGGTTCCTCTCCCGCGGCGCAGATGGCCGCTATCTGATTGATGGTGACGGTGGGAACGAACCGGGGCAGATGCCGGGCCGCCGCCACCCGATCCATCAGATGGGCCGAACCTTCGGCATTCAGGCGATGGGCGGCATCCAGGCGATGGGCGGCATTCCGGCGATGGGCGGCATTCAGGTGATCGAGGATCGCCCGCGCCTCCAGCCGGGTGAGGGTGACGTTGCGGGTGCAGCAGTGGGCGCAACCGGGGCCGCAGGCCAGCTCGAAGGGGGCCAGGAACCGGTCGTAAACCGCCCACAGGTGGTTCAGAACGCCGGCATCGGCCGCGCCCCTGGCCGATTGCGCCTCCATGGCCGACCGCGCCGGCGCCCCTTGTCCGGAACCGCTTTCAGGCGTCAATTGACGATGAACTCCATGGGCTGGATGCCGTAGTCCATGGCGTTGGCGCTGCGGACGATATCATAGGGGTAGGCGCCGGTTTTCGGGTCCTTTTCCGCCAGGTTCAGCCGGCCGGCCGGGGCGAAGCTCTTGTCGCCGTTTTTTTTCAGCAGCACCACCCAGGGGCGGGCGGGGTCCGGCGGCCCCTGGGCGTCCCCGGGAGGCTCCGTGACGATGCCGGCCCGCTTTTTCGTCAGCACCAGCAGGGTGCCCACCGGATAGACCCCCAGCATGTTGATGAAGACCTTGAGCAGGATCGGATCGAAATCCTTGCCCACCCCCTCCCACATCCAGCCCAGGGCCCTGTCCGGCGGCAGCACCGTGCGGCGATAGACCCGGGGGGAGGTGATGGCGTCATAGACGTCGGAGATGGTCAGAATCCGGCCGAATAGGCTCACCGACTTTCGGGAGCTGGTTTTCGGATAGCCGGACAGATCATACTTGAGATGATGCTCGAAGGGCGCCAGCAAGATGTCGGTCTTGCGGTCCCTGGACGCCTGGATCTTGACGATGAGCCGCACGCTGTTGATGGAGTGGCGCTTCATCACCTCGAACTCCTCTTCCGTCAGCTTGCCCGGCTTGTTGAGGATGTTCTTTGGCACCTCGATCTTGCCCAGGTCGTGGAGCAGGCCGCACAGGCCCAGGCTCTCCAGCGACTTTTTAGACAGCATGATCCGCTTGCCGATGCACATGGACAGGATGGCCACGTTGACCGAGTGGGAGAAGGTGTAGTCGTCGTAAAAGCGGATGGTGCTGAGGGCCCGGAAGAGCGGCTCGTCGTCCATGATAAGGTCCACCATGTTCTGGAGCGCTCGGCGGGCCTTGCTCAGGCCGGTGGCCTGGTTGGACGTAAGCTTCAGGGCCATCTCCTGGATGGAGCCCATCACGCTGAAGTAGGATTTCAGTCCCCTGGCCTTTCGCGCTTCCGCGGGGGAGGTTTCCCGCTCCTCGGCGATGTGGATCAGAGCCGCCCAGCAATAGGCGCCCTCCCTGATCCGATCCTGGATATGCGGCGCCGGCCGCTCCTGGCGGTCCGCCTCGTCGAACATCCGGGCGAAGCCGACGATGTCCTTTCCCCTGGCGTCCCGGATCTGCGTGGAAAACCGGAGCCCCCGCACCCCGCGCCGGCCAAGATAGTCGATGAAGCTGTCGAACAGGATGACCGTTTCCGGCCGGATCATCAGCTTCTTTTCCGTCACATAGATCCGCCGGCCGATGATCTGGATGTCCACATAGCCGTTGTCCTCGCCCAGGGCCAGGATGGCCCGCACCATGTTTCTGGCCGCATCCACGATCAACTGGTTGTTGGACTTGTGAATCCGGGCCGATTTAATCAGGCTGAAAAAGGATTTGATCAGCTCTTCCCGAAGCTGGACATCCCGGCTCAAATCATCGGCGGACGGTATGGATGTTGGGCTCATCTTGCCTCCTCCATGACTTTTCGGGCGGCCTGTCGCACCTTGGACGACTGGCTACCGCCGGCCTTTTTCAAAAGCTTGTAGGCGTGGGGCGTGGCCATCTGAAACAGGGCCGTTGCGGCCCCTTCCCGATGACACGCGCCGGCGTCGCCGTGTTTTTGCTCCGGGGCCGAGCCGAAGAGCATATCTTCCAGAAAGCAGATGGAGTGGTCCGATCCGCATCGGCCCAGGGCGCGGTAGCAGGCGATGATGTGATCGGGTTCCGGTCGGGCGAACCGGCCTACCTCCAGATAGTCCAGCAGCAGGCTTTCGGCCAGGGTGCTTTTGGCGCCGGCCATGTGGCGCAGCAGGGTGGCACGCACGCCCTCGGCCGGATCATCCAGCAGATGAAAGAAGCGCTGGAAGGCGTAATCGTCTCTTTCCAGCAGCAGGCCCAGGACCTGCCGGCGGATTTTTTCCGACGGGTGGTCCACAAGCTGTGTCAGCAGCGTTTCGAACCGGCTGTCTTTCACCCGGGCAAGCAGTGGAATGAAGGCGGCCAGGGAGGCTTCATCCATTTGCTGGATCAGCTCGGCGAGGGGCGCCATGTCACGCTTGACCATTTCCAGCAGGTGGCGCATCAGCAGGGCCCGGGTCTTTGCCGAGGGGCTTTGGAGCATCACGGGCGCAAAGGCCCGGATGGAGACGGGATGGAACATCATCAGGCTCTGCTGAAAAAACCGGACGCGCTCCGGAGACATGTCGTCAATCCGGGCGAACAGGGGGTTGAGGGCCGACAGCGTTTCCGGCGTCGAGATGTCCATGAAAAATTGCTCCAGCCGGGAAACAACCGCGTCGTGGCGGCCCGCGAAGGCTTTTTTAAGGCCGTGCAGCCTCCCGAGGAGTTTAAAGGCCAGCCCATACTGGCCATGGGCCATGGTATCCTCGAATTCCTCCCTGAAGTAGGAAAGCACCGGCTCGATGTCTGCCACCGTGACCGCCCCGCGGCCCTCCCGACCGGCGTCCCCGTCATGTTCCCCCGGGTCCATCAGGATGCCGATGAGCATCTCCATCACGGCGGCGGTATCCTCGAGATTCTCCTGCTCGTACACCATCTCCCGGAGGGTCTCCCGCTCCTTGTCCGTAAGGAGCCACAGGGCCGGATCGACGCTTGCGGCCAGCAGATTGGCCGTTGCCGGGCCGGGGCCGGCCGGGCCGCCGCCGTTGCCGCCGGCGCCGGTCTCCGATTCATTGGCGGACTGGTTTCCGGATGTCTGGCCCGATCCGTTGCCCCCGGCGGCGGTTCCCGAGGCATCGGAGGCCGTTGCCGCGGCGCCAGTCGCTTCCCCGGCGCCAGTCGCTTCGCCGGCGCCGGGGGCGCTGCCTCCGTCCGCGCCGCCTCCGTCCGCGGCGCCGTCATCATCCATCCCGGCGTCCGTTTCGGGACTGTCCGCCGGGCCGGGGCCTTCCATTTTATCGTTTCCGGAAGCCTCAGCGTCGATGCCCGGGCCGCGCCCTTCGGCGCTTATTCCCCGGGGCGCCGCCGTCGGCGGGAAAAGCTCGGGGGCGTCCAGCGCGGCGCCGGCGTTTCGCAGCGCCGTCATGTAGTCGTCCATCATCTCGGTACTCCAGGCGGCTTCCCGGGCCCCGTATGAAAAATGGCTGAAACTTTCCTCCCAGAAGGCGGTTACCACGTCGCCCTCGGCGTCTGGCCTGAGTGTTTTGTATTCCAGCAGGATGGACAGGAGGGCCGAGACCTGTTTCTGATCGATGCCCGCCTTGAGTTCGAACCATTCCAGGCCGTCCCGGTGAAGCGGCCCCACCAGCAGGGGGTGGGTGGCCGGCTCCATATATATCGCTTGGCCCTGGAAGAGCAGGGCGTCCTTTTCGATAAAAAAACGCAGGTGGCCGGTGTGGCGGAAACAGTTGTCCAACCGCTCTTTTACCGCCTGGAACGCCATTTGGCGCGTCGCATGCCCGTCTGGATAAAGCCCACCGGCTCGAAGCGCCTTGATAAAAACGGAAAACAATGATTTGGCCGCGTCGAGGATCTCGTTTTCCCCCGCGCCGGGCGCAATCTGTAAGGTACCCCCCCCCATTTTCCCCTTTTCCCGAGCTTCTGGCCTCCATCTTGGCTAATAGTATAGAATGGGAGGTACTATTTCAGAAAGATCAAGCTTTGTCAATCACTAATCGACGGACAAGCCGCCCGCCGGGAATGTGGCAGGCGATGCCGCCGATCACCCCGCCGGCATGGCACGCCGCGATGGGGGTGCCGCACAGTCCGAAGTGGAAAAACACCCGCCCCGTGGCCAGCTCGATGATGCTTTTGGCTGCTACCAGGACGAAACACAAAAGCCCCGCCCTGCGCTCCGCCGGGTTCCGGGCCATGGTCAGGCCGGTGTGGGCCATCAGCCCATGGGCGATGCCCGATAAGCCGCTGAGCCCCAGGGCGTAAACGTCCGTTGTCGCGGCCATCGCCGCCGCCAGGCTGAACAGGTGGCAGACGCCGATGATGGCCAGCCGCCCCAGCGGGCCATGGGAGCCAAGCCGGCCATGGAGCATCCAGAAGGCGCCGGCGTCCAGGGCCAGGTGATAGGGGTTAAGGTGGACGAAGGGATAGGTCAGCGCCCGCCACCATTGACCGGCAAGAACACGGTCCGGCAGAAAGACCAGATGGGCGGAAAACGCCCCGGCGATCAGGTGGGTGTTGCACAGGACCAGCAGGCCGGCCAGCAGCCAGGTGTCCGGGGCGATGCGATTTGGATGAATGAAAGGGTGCCGATGCATGATTTCTCCTCGCGGTTTTTATTAAAAGGCGCGATATTCTCAGATGGTCTGATTCTCCGGTAAATTGAGATAGCAATTGGCGTGCCGGTTTAAAAAAGCCATTGGCGTATCTGGGTATAAATGGCGACGGGGGGTCACAGGTGACGGCTTCCGCCGGGCATTTTTTGAACAGGAGCCGGACATGTGTTGTCGGTGCCCTGTTTGATTTGGCTTGCAAACGGCGATTGTTTTGGATATTTCTGGAGGTGTCGGCGCTAAAACCGGCGCTAAAACAGTACAAGTGGCGGCGGCATGCGGCCGGAAAAGGGGCGGGAAATATCATGTTGCGAGAAAGAGCATTTGGAGAGTGGGATGGCCGGGAAGCGATTTAGCCGGCTCGACGCCGAGGACCGCGCCTTTTTCACCCGGGTGCGGGCGGCCACGTTCGCCAACCCGTTCTCAGATGAGCGAACCCGGATTGATCTATCCATCGCCGGCCTGCCGGGAAGCGTTTCCGACGAGGACCGGATCCAGGCGATGATACGGGCGGTGGACGGGCGCCTGCGCCGGCTGACGGATGGCGGAGGCGCGAACATCGGCGCCTTTGCGGGGGAGGATCGCAAGCTGATGGAGATCGCCTTTCTGTTCGACTTCTTCCATCGGTTCATCCCCCATTTTGACGCGGCCATCCCGGAACAGATGGCCGCGGGCGACAAGCCCATCCCCGCGCCCTTTGCCGGCGAGGCCATAGATGTCCTGAGGCGGCGGGGTTTTTCCCCCGAGGCGGCCCGGCGTTATTTCGCCCTCTGTTTTCAGATCCGGCGGGCATTTTATTTCATCGACCACGCCCTGGTGGGCCGGTCCGCCTCCATGAAAGGGTTGCGCCGGGACCTGTGGAACAACATTTTCACCCATGATATCGGCCTGTACGACGATTTTCTGTGGAACCGGATGGAGGATTTTTCCACCCTGGTGCTGGGGGAGACGGGCACGGGGAAGGGCGCGGCCGCCGTGGCCATCGGCCGGTCCGGCTTTATTCCCTTCGATCATCGCAAGGGCTGTTTTACCGAAAGCTTCATGCGCTCGTTCGTGGCCCTGAACCTGTCCCAGTTTCCGGAAAGCCTCATCGAGTCGGAGCTGTTCGGCCACAAAAAGGGGGCCTTTACCGGCGCGGTGGAGGATTATCCGGGGATCTTTCACAGGTGCAGCCCCCACGGCGCCATCTTTCTGGACGAGATCGGGGAGGTGTCCATTCCCATTCAGATCAAGCTGCTGCAGGTGATCCAGGAGCGGCGCTTCCGGCCCGTGGGGGGGCGCGACAGCCGGCGGTTCCAGGGCCGGGTGATCGCCGCCACCAATCGGCCCATGGAAAAGCTTCGTGAAAACGGAAGGTTCCGGGAGGATTTCTTCTATCGCCTCTGCTCTGACATCATCGTGGCCCCGCCCCTGCGCCGGCGCCTGAAGGAGGCGCCGGAAGAGCTGGACGACCTGCTGGCCCATGTGGTGGAGCGCATTCTGGGAAAGCCGTCCGCAGTTCTGGCCGGCATGGCCAAAGAGAGCATCGAAAAGCGCCTGGGGCCCGATTATCCGTGGCCCGGCAATGTTCGGGAGCTGGAACAGCGCGTGCGGCGGGTGCTGCTGAAGGGGTCCTGCGAGGGGGATGTTCCGGTGACGGCGCGGGACTTGCTTTCCAGACTGGCGGAGGGAATGGACCGGGAGGCGGTGGACGCCTCGGAGCTGGTGGCCGGCTATTGCGCGTTGCTGTACGACCGGCACGGGACCTACGAGGCGGTGGCGCGGAAGGTGGGGCTGGACCGGCGGACGGTGCGCAAGCATGTGGCCAACCAACAGTCACACGGCAAGCGGGCGTGTGGCGAGCAAGGAGTGTGAATGGATCATGGTGAAAAGCAGGGGCGGCGGGAGCGAAGTCAGTTCGGGTTGATGACCACCCGGCGGTTCGCGCCCTTTTTCTGGACCCAGTTTATGGGGGCCTTCAACGACAATGTGTTCCGCAACGCGCTGATTTTGACGATAGCCTACGGGATGGCGGCGGAGGGCGGGAGCAATACCCTGGTCAACGTGGCCGCGGGGCTGTTCATCCTGCCCTTTTTCCTGTTTTCGGCCACGGCGGGGCAGTTGGCGGACAAGCTGGACAAGGCCCGGCTGATCCGGAGGGTGAAGCTGGCCGAGATCGGGCTGATGACGGGGGCGGCGGCCGCCTTTTACTTTGAGAGCATGGCGGCGCTGATGGCGCTGCTTTTTCTGATGGGAACCCAGTCCACCTTCTTCGGGCCGGTCAAATACAGCATCATCCCCCAGCATCTGATGCCCGGCGAGGTGGTGGGCGGAAACGCCATGGTGGAGATGGGCACCTTTGTTTCCATCCTGCTGGGCACCATCGCCGGCGGGGCGCTCATTCAGATGGAAGGGGCAATGATCTGGGTGGGGGCGGCGGTGATCGGGGTGGCGGTGGCCGGCTTCTGCGCCAGCATCTTCATTCCGCCGGCGCCGTCGGCCACGCCGGACCTGGCCGTGCGCTGGAATCCGGTTACGGAGACCTGGCGCGCCTTGGGGTATGCCCGGAAGACGCATTCCGTCTTCCTGTCGATTCTGGGCATCTCCTGGTTCTGGTTTCTGGGGATGGCGTATCTGACCCAGATTCCCAATTTTACACGCGAGGCGCTGCGGGGGGACGAGTCGGTGGTGACATTGCTGCTGACCATGTTTTCCATTGGCATCGGCGCCGGCTCGCTGCTGTGCGAAAGATTGTCCGGCCGCAAGGTGGAGCTGGGCCTGGTGCCCATCGGTTCCATCGGGCTCACGGTGTTCGGCGTGGACCTGGCCCTTGCCTACGCGACGCCGGAGGCCGAGACGCTCGTGGGCATCGGCGGCTTTCTGGCAACGGACGGCAGCCTGCGGGTGCTGGCGGACCTGGCGCTCATCGGCGTGTTCGGCGGCTTTTATATCGTGCCCCTGTTCGCCTTCGTCCAGATGCGCGCAGAGCCCCGGTTCCGCGCCCGGGTGATCGCGGCCAACAACATCATAAACGCCCTGCTGATGGTGCTTTCCACGGTCTTTGCCATCGGCATTC
>JAABTE010000072.1 GCA_011390035.1 Desulfobacteraceae bacterium
CGCCCGATCCAGCGGCCGCCATCGGAACCGGTTGCGCCCGGTTTTCGGCCGGAGCCGGCATCCGGTCCGGAATCGGCATTCGGTCCGGAATCGGCATCCGCTCCATGGCCGACGCGATGATCCGGCCCAGCAGGGTCTTGAACGAAATCCCCGCCAGGTTGCAGATGATGGGCAGGTCCGAATGCTCCGGATGCAGGCCCGCCAGCGGGTTCACCTCAAGAAAATGAGGCTTTCCGGCCGCGTCGCACCGGATGTCCACCCGGCCCGCGTCCCGGCAGCCCAGCAGCCGCCAGGCGGCAAGGGCCAAAGCCTCGGTCCGGGCCGCCACGATGTCCGCGTCGGGCCGGACCAGGCGGTATTCCACCAGTTCCTCGCACCGCTCCTTGTTGACATAGGAATAGACCCCGGCCTCGGCCTTTTCCAGCAGGATCACCTCCATGGTGCCCAGCACCTCGGCGGCGCCGCCGGTCCCGGCGATGCCGACGGTGAACTCCCGGCCCGACAGGTAAGACTCCACCAGAACCGGCTGGCGGAACTTGTCCATCAGCCGGGCGCAGGCCGGGGCCAGGTCCTCCCGCCGCCGGACGATGGAGGCCGGCGTCACGCCCTTGCCCGTGCCCTCGGCCACCGGCTTGATGAAGTAGGGCGGGGCGAAAGTCACCTTCTCCATGTCCGCCGCCTCGATGCCCGACGCTTCAACGCCCGCCGCCGCGGCACGCAGTCCGCCGGACGCCCCCGCCGCCGGGGCGGCGCCCACCATCGAGCCCACCTCCGAGCCCACCACGGCGAATTCGGCGGTGGCAAGCCCCGCGTCCCGGATTACATGCTGGGTCATGCCCTTGTGCAGGGTCAGGCTCATCACCAGCGGGTCCGAGAAGGTGTAGGGAATGCCGTACAGGTCCAGGATGGCCGGCACCTGGGCCTCCCGGCCGATGCCGCTCATCCCCTCGGCGATGTTGAACACCAGGTCCCAGCGGTCCCCGGCCACCAGCCGCTCGGTCAGCCTTCGGGCATGGCCGATCCGGTCCGTTTCGTGGCCAAGGGACCGCAGGGTCGCCTCTATGGAGGCCACGGTGTCGTCCCGGTCGAATTCCGCGGTCTCCTCCTCGCCATAGCCCATGGCGAGGTACTCAGACCGCAAGTCGTATGTGAGTCCAATCCTCATTTTCAGGGTGTTCCTCCAGAATTTCCGCATAAAGCGTTCGATGCCAGGCCGCGGCCCGCTCCCGATCCATGCCCAGGGCCGACTCCAGGGTCAGGCCCTCGGGCAGCAGATGGGCCGGGCAGCCGTCGGCCAGCGCCGGCAGCAGGCCGTCGGCGCGATATTCATAGGGAAAGAGGCGGCAGATCAGCGGCCGGGTGTTCTCGTCCAGCCGGCAGCCGCCGCTTCCCAGGAAATGACAGTTGCCGAAGGGGTCCCGCCGGATCACCCGCCGCGCGCCGTCCTTTCGGAACACGTGGGTCATCCAGACCGGGTCCTCGTCGTTGTCCGCGTAGGCCGGGTTCGCCGGTGCGCGGTATTCGTAAAAAAGGTTGCCTCCGCAAAACGGTTCCATGCGCCGCACGTCGCCGGGGGTGACGTAGATTTCCGTTCCCTGGCAACAGGTGCGCCCCCGCCCGGCGCATTCCGGGCACAGGCGAAACGCCGCATTCGTATCCATGGGCTCCTTTATAATATGATGGTTGGTTCCTGGCCGGGGCCGTCCGGGTATCGGAAGGTCCGGTTCTCGTAGTTGCGCAGCAGCAGGTCATCGCCCTCCCGGCCCGCCCGGTAGTCGGGCATCAGCGGAATCTTGCCGCCGCCGCCGGGGGCGTCCACCACATAGGTGGGCACGGCGTATCCGCTCACAAAGCCCCGCAGGCCCCGAATGATCTCAAGGCCCTTTTCAACGGGGGTCCGGAAGTGGCCCGAGCCCACTATGGGATCGCACTGATATAGATAGTAGGGCCGCACCCGCATCCTCAGCATACCATAGACCAGGTCCTTCATCACGGCCACGCTGTCGTTGATGCCGGAGAGCAGCACCGTCTGGGACCCCAGGGGGATGCCCGCGTCCG
Organism: Desulfobacteraceae bacterium; assembly: GCA_011390035.1. Lineage (GTDB taxonomy): Bacteria > Desulfobacterota > Desulfobacteria > Desulfobacterales > JAABSP01 > JAABTE01. Next base: position 2,059 of record JAABTE010000072.1, read on the forward strand.
CCAGCATGCCGCAGGCATGGGTGGTTTCGGGGGTGCATTCATCCGGGTGGGTGAAGTGAAGGCTCATCCACAGGGGGTGGTGCTTTTTGAGCATCCGGGTCAGCTTGGGCGTCACCCGCTGGGGCAGCACCGCCGGCACCTTGGTGCCGATGCGGACGATGTCAAGGTGGGGAATCCGCCGCAGCCGGGTCAGGATCCAGTCGAGCCGATCATCGCTCAGGGTGAGCGGATCGCCGCCGGACAGGATCACGTCGTGGATGGCCGGCGTGGCGGCAATGTAATCGATGGCCCGCTCAAGCCGCTTTCTGCTGGGAAATATGGAGCGGCCGCCGACAATGCGGGACCGGGTGCAGTAGCGACAATAGGTCGAGCAGAAATCGAGTACCAGCAGAAGCGCCCGGTCCGGATAGCGGTGGACCAGGCCGGGAACCGGGCTCTGATCCTCCTCGTGGAGAGGATCATCGGCCTCGCAGGCCATCCGGGTCCACTCGGAGGTGGTGGGCACGACGCTCCGCCGCAGGCCCTGGGCGGGGTCATCGGCGGAAAGAAGGCTGGCGTAATACGGGGTGATGCCGAGGGGCAGTTTGGCGTGGGGGTCGGAAATGGCCTGCCGCTCGCTCGCAGACAGCGTCAGGATGCGCTCGAGCTGCGCCGGGGCGTTGATCCGGTTGGCGATCTGCCATTTCCAGTCGTTCCACAGCTTATCGGGAAGGCCCCGATAGAACCGTTTTCGAAAGGCCCGGGTGAGGGGGCTGGTCCGAGCCGCCCGCCGCCGGAGTTCCTTGACATCTTCCAGCCGGATGATCCGACCGGCCTCGGGGGCGTCCGTTTCAGGGTTGGGCTCAGGGTCCGGTTCAGCGTTGGGCTCAACGTCCGTCTTAGCGTTGGGCTCAACGTCCGTCTTAGCGTTGGGCTCAACGTCCGTCTTAGCGTTGGGCTCAACGTTCGGCTCGGGCCATGGTTGACCGGTGGGCTGGCTTGGAGGCTCCTCCACGTTCTCCCCGACCTGAAGGTCGCTCGCCTGGGGGGCGGCTTCCCGGGGCTTTTCCGAAACTTCGGCATGTACCTGTCTTTGCATGGGCATGAATGCTCCTGTTGAACATCGAAAACGAGATCTGTTTTTGTGTTGGAGCCGACAGGCGGCCAATCCGACATCCGCTCCTGATCGAACGGCGTATCAAATATCGTGCCACGGTGATATCAATCTGATTTTACAGGCTTTTCATTGTGACGGGATGGGGGGTTGGAATTGTCTGTTCCGGTTTGGAGGGCGGGGGGCGCCGGGCGGGGTTCTGTGGCGGCCCTGTAATTTATAACATTATGTAATTTAAGAATATAAGGTCTTTATGAACCAATAGTTCCTCTTTCGCGGGAAACCGAACCGATGCGTCTTAGTTGTTCCGCCCCAATATTCCAGGCCGTAGCGCTTATTCCAGGCCGTAGCGCTTCATCTTGCGCCACAGGGAAACCCGGTCGATGTCCATGATTTTAGCGGCCTGGGTCTTGTTCCAGCCGGTCTTTTCCAGCACCCACCGGATGTAGCGTTTCTCCTGCTCGATGAGGGTGGGAATGGCGCCGGACTTGCGCCGATAGGTTTCCACGGAGATGTTGCGGATGTAGTCGGGCAGGTTATCCACGGTGATGGCCGGGCCGTTTTGAAGGGCCACGGCCCGCTCGATCACGTTTTCCAGCTCCCGCACGTTTCCGGGCCAGGAGTACTGGGCGAGCAGGTCTGCGGCCTCCTTTTCGATCTCCCGGATATCCTTGCTCATCTCCCGGCTCTTTCGGGCCAGAAAGTGCATGGCCAGCAGCAGCGCGTCGCCGTTGCGCTCGGACAGGGGGGGCAACTGGATGGTGATCACGTTGAGCCGGTAAAACAGATCCTGGCGGAAATCGCCCCGGGCGATGTCCTCGGCCATGTCCCGGTGGGTGGCGGCGATGAAGCGCACGTCCACCGACAGGGGCTCCACGCCCCCCACCCGCATGATCTCCCGCTCCTGGATCACCCGGAGCAGCTTGACCTGCATGGACAGGGGCATGTCCCCCACCTCGTCTAAAAAGAGGGTGCCGCCGTGGGCCGACTCGATGAGGCCGGCCTTGCGGCGGGTGGCGCCGGTAAAGGCGTCCTTTTCGTGGCCGAACAGCTCGTTTGCCATCAGCTCTTCCGTGAAGGAGCCGCAGTTGAAGGCCACGAACCGGTTGTCGGACCGGTGGCTCATGTCGTGGATGGCCCGGGCGGCCAGCTCCTTGCCGGTGCCGCTTTCGCCCATGAGCATCACGTTGATGTCCGACGGGGCGATCTGGGCGATGGTCTCCAGCACCGACGCCATGGCCCGGCTGCGGCCGATGATGGGCGAGTCCTTTCGCAACTGCTTGATGGACGCTTTCAACTCCCGGTTCTCCAGGAAGAGCCGGCGCTTGATGAGCGCCTCCCGGGCGATCTTTTTCACCTCCTCGAGCTTGTAGGGCTTTGCGATGTAATAGTAGGCGCCCTTTTTCATGGCCTCCACCGCGGAATCCACGGTGGCGTGGCCGGTGATCATGATCACCTCGGCGTGGGGCTGAAGCGCTTTAGCCCTTGCCATCACCGCCATGCCGTCCACCTTTTCCATCTTCAGATCGGTGATCACAAGATCAAAGTGGCCGCTTTTTAACAGCGACAGGGCCTTGGCGCCGCTTTCGGCCGCGGTCACGGCGTAGCCCTCCTTTTCCAGGATGTGGGACAGGTTGCGGCGGGCGATCTGCTCGTCCTCCACCACCAGGATGGCGTCCTTATCCGTCATGGTCGCCCTCCAGCCCGTATAAGGGCAGGGCCACGGTAAACTCGGCGCCCTCGCCGGGGCGGCTTTCCACGGTGACGCGGCCGCCGTGCTGGTCGATGATGCCGTGGGTGACGGAAAGGCCCAGGCCCGAGCCCCGACCCACGTCCTTGGTGGTGAAGAAGGGATCGAAGATCTTGTTGATCCGATCCTCGGGGATGCCCTCCCCCGTGTCCCGCACCGTGAAGTAAAAGGCTCGCTCCCCGGCGTCGGCCCATGCCCGGATGGATATCCGGCCGGCGCCGTTTTTCATGGCCTGGACGCCGTTCATGATCAGGTTGATCAGCGCCTGCTGGATGCGGCGGTGGTCCATGGGCACCTGGATGTCATCGGGGATGTCCAGGGTCACCTCCACCTGGCTGGGGATCTCGCCCTTGATCAGCTTCATGGTCTCGTCGATAAGGGCCTTGAAGCGCACCTGGCTCAACACGAAGGACTTCTTGCGGGAAAACTCCAGCAGTGCCCGCACGATGTCCCGGGCCCGGTCCACCTGGGCCTCGGAATCACGGATCAGATTTCTTTTGAATTCCGGGTCCCCGTCCTCCAGCTCCTCTCCCAGGATCTGAAGCGAGGTGGAGATGTTGTTGAGCGGGTTGTTCAGCTCGTGGGCCACGCCGGAGGTGAGGGTGCCCAGGGAGGCCATCTTCTCGCTCTGCACCAGTTGATCCCCCCTCCGGTTCAGCTCGCCGATCATGCGGTTGAGGCTCTCCACGAAGGTTTCGAACTCATCGCCCCGGGTCAGCCGGGGGATGGTGGTGTAATCGCCCGAGGTGATCTTGGCGATGGCCTCCTCAATGGATTTCAGCGGCAGGTTGACGTAGTGGTGCAGGAAGAAGGCCATGGACATGGTCAGGATCAAAATGGCCGTCAGCGCCACGAACATGTAAACCTGCAACTCCTTGAACAGCACGTTGACATGGCGGCGCTCCTGGCCCACCATGGCCTCGAGGGAATCGGTGATGCCCTTGCCGATGTCCCGGATATCCTCCTGAAAGGCTTCAAATGCCGGCCCCGCGGCCGCCGTCGCCCCCTGGTCCGCGCCGGTTTCGGCGGCAAAGGCGTCGATCCGGGCGATGTAGGCCCGGACCTCGTCCACCATCAGGGGAAATTCCCTTGAAACGGCGTAGCGCCCGAACTCCTCCACAATCCGCGCGATCCGCGATTCGGCCGTGGCCGCGTACTCCCTGGCCTGCCGCAGGTGGCCGATCTGCCGGGTGAGCAGAAAGTTCTTCTCGTAGCGCCGCGCCTCCAGGATCGTGTTGAAGAGGCTCTCCTTCTTTTCGATCAACTGGAGCTTTTGCTTCATGATGAACAGGTTGTAATAGCTCAGTATCCAGATGGCGCCGCACACGGCCACAAAGAAGGCGAAGGCCAGCAGGATCTTGCGCCGGATGGTGATATTGGAATCAGCTAAAATATGGCGAATCCACGTCACAGACTACCTCTTTCACGCCGGGAATCGATCGGGCGATCTCGCTGACCTTTCGGGACAGGTCCTCGCGCATCGTCTCATCCATCTGATCGGCCATGCGCGGGCTGATGGGGTCGAACTTCTTGATCCGCTGGGGCCGGCACCGCACCACCACATGGCCGTCCGAGGACCGGAAATCGGCATCGCACACATCGGCCAGCATCACCCGAAGATGGCTCTCGATGGCCAGATCGCTGATCCGCTTTCCGGCGTCGGCAGACAGGACGAACGCCTGGCTTTTTGCCGCCCGGACAATGATGTCCCGAGCGTCATCGATGGCAACCTGGCCGATCCGGATCACCATATCATAAAGGGCCGGATCACTCACCTCTTTCTTGTACAGATACCGGGTCCAGTTGGTCCGCTGGGCGTCATCGTTCTGGATAAAGGCCCTGGCCTGATGCTCGCTCATGCCCTTGTCCTTGCGGAGCATGGCCACCCGGTCTTTCATGTCGGCGATGATCCGGACCTTGAGTACCTGGGGAAAATCCCGCAGCAGCAGATGGCCTGCGTGACCGTGATAGACCACATTGTCCTTTCGCATATGCTCCATGATGGCCGCCTCTATGCAGGACAGATAACGCTCCTTGCCCCGGGTGATCCGGTCCAGCAGGGAGGGGGCGTCATGGATCGATTTGGACAGCTTCATCTCCGGCACGTTGAAAAACCGGGAGGCCTCCAGCAGGATCTCCCGGCTGACGCACTCATAGCCGAGCTTCTCGGCGGTCTTTTCCGCAATCTCCTTGCCGTGGCTGAAACAGCCCCTTGAAATGGTGATGATCGCCATATCGGCTTAACCTCCTTATTTAAATCCGGCTCATTTATATCCGACTTGTTTTAACTCCGGCGCATGTTCCGATGTTGAAACCGGCTTACAATTGAATCCCGCCCTATGAAATCCCATAGAAGAAATACAGCACCGTCAGTTCCACCGTCAGAAACAGCACCGTCATCAGGCCGCCGGCCCGCATGTAATCGACGGTGCGGTAGCCCCCCGGCCGCATCACCAGGGCGTTGACCTGGTGGGTGGGCAGCACGAAGGTGTTGGAGGCGGAAAGCCCCACCACCAGGGCCGCCATCCGCGGGTCGCCGCCGGCCATCAGCGCCATGTTCATGCACAGGGGCACCAGCAGCACCGTGGCCCCCACATTGGAGATGACCAGAGTGAAAAAGGAGGTCATAACCCCGATGACCGCCAGCAGCACGATGGGCGGCGGGCTGCCGATGAGGCCCAGCACCCCTCGGGCGATGAAGGCGGCGGTGCCGGTCTTTTCAAAGGCGATGCCCAGCGGGATGAGGCCCGCCAGCAGAAAGACGGTCATCCAGTCCACGGAGCGATATGCCTCGTCCACCGAGAGTACGCCGGTGATGATCATCCCCAGGGCGCCGGACATCAGGGCCACGGAAAGGGGGGTTTTGATGAAGATCACCTGGATCAGGGCCACGGCCAGCCACATCACCGCCAGCCCCGCCTTGCGGGTGCGCAGGATCTCGCCCTCCAGGGGCGTTGTGAAGGTAAGCGCCCGTGGCTTGGGCCGATGGTCCAGGATGTGAAACCGCTCCCACGGCCCCTGGAGCAGCAGGGTATCGCCCATCTGGAGCGGAATGTGGGTAAGGCCCGCGTAAAACACCTTCCGCCCCCGCACCAGGGCCACGGGATTGACGCCGTACAGCTCCTTGAAATCCAGCTCGCTCATGGTCTTTCCAATCAGCTCCGAGCGCGGGGAGACAATCGTTTCGGCCATGCCGGCGTTGGTGCGGGACAGGCTTTCACCGAAGGTCTCCAGCCCCTTTTTCACCTCGAATCCGAACTCCGCGGCAAAGGCGGCGATGTTCTTTTCCTTGCCCACGAGTACGAAATCATCCCCGGCCTCCAGGGTGTCGTTGCTGCGGGGCACGAAGCGCTTTTCCTTTTTGGCCGCCTTTTGTATCGCCACCACCGTAACCAGGTATTTACGCTGCACGTCCAGCCCCTCCAGGCTGGCCGGTCCGTGGAACCCCTGGGGCACCCGCAGCTCCACCGTGTTTTCCACCGTCTGATATTCCTCCATCAGGGCCGCGGTGATGCCCTTGTCCGTGTCGCCGCCGGCCGCGGGCAGCACGAAGCGGCCGAAGATGATGAAATAGACGAGGGCGGTGGCCAGCAGGCACAATCCGATGGGGGTCTGGGTAAACAGGCCGAAGGGCTTGAGCTTTTCGCCCCCCAGCACCATCAGGTCGTTTAAAAGGATGGTGGGGCTGGCGCCCACCAGCGTCAGGGTGCCGCCGATGATGGCGCAAAAGCCCATGGGCATCAGCACCCGGGAGATGGGAATGCCCATCCGCTTGGAGATCCTCTGGGTGGCGGGCAGGAACAGGGCGGCGGCCCCGATGTTCTGCATCATGCTGGAAATGACGCCCACCGTTCCGGCGATGAGCACGATCACCCGGCTCTCGCTGGCTCCGGCCAGGCGGATGATGGGCCCGGCCACGCGATTCATCACGCCGGTCTTGTCCAGCCCCGCGCCGATGATAATGACGGCGATGATGGAGATGACGGCGTTGCTGCTGAACCCGACAAACGCATCCCGCGCCGTTACCAGGCCGATGAGGGGCAGCAGCACCGTCATGAGGATGCCCACCACATCGACCCGCACCCACTCGAAGACGAACAGGATGATAACAAATGCCAGAACGATCATTGTGAGGATCATCTCGGGGGTCATATGCGCGACTCCTTTGCTTTTTCCATTATTTTCGATTTTCGTTTCTGAAATAAAAACACAGGCCGAAGGCCAGCCCGATAAGGGCCAGGCCAATGTAAAAATGGGTTCCCATCCTGAATCCTCCATTCCCGTTGATAAAAGACAGCGCCCTGTTCACGAGCAACGCCGCCTGGCCGAAAGATGAATAACGCCGCCTGGCCGGAAGATGAGCAACGCGGCCTGGCCGGAATCGACCATGGCCATTACCAATAGCAACAGTGGTGCCAGGACCGGAAAACCTTAAAAAACCCCCGATGGCGGGGGATCGGCGGGGGCGGAGCGGAGGGGGAAGGCGGAGGAGGTATTGCGGATAGTAACGGTCAAAAAGCGCACCGGCCCTTTTCCCAGCAGATTCCGGGAAAAGGGCCGGTGTTACAATTTTCAATAGCGGGCGCTGCGTTATGCAACGGTCGTCATGCGTTCATGGAATACACAAAGATCTCCTTGCGGGCCCGGTTTTCCGGCCGGAGGCGGTCCTCGGCCCACTCCTCGGCGGGCGTGGCCGTGTCGGACACCACGAAATCGATCCCCTCGCCGGCGGCCGTCAGCTCCTCCACGGCCGCCTCCACCTCGCTGAACCTCACCTCGTGGCGGAAGGAAATGCCCATCTCTTCGGCCCGCGCGCGGAAAGACTCGGCGCTCTTTTCAGACATGGACTGAAACTGCTCGCACACCTGCCGGCGAGATTCGGACAAGCGGCGGAAGGTCTCGCAGGACAGGGGCGCGGCGTTCAGGGCCACGATCTCGTAGGACATGCGCCGGGCCATGTCCAGGGCGTATTCCATGACATCCTCGGAAAAGCGGCTTTCATGACCCACCACCAGCAGTCGCGAGGGGCCGGCCGGCGTCTCCGCCGCCGGGGCGGCGGCCAGAAAATCGCCGGCCATTTCGGGGTTATTGGATTCGGCAAAGGCCACGGCGCTCTGGTACTGGTCCGCCTTTCCCCTGAAGGCGCCGAACATTTTCTTGAATCTGTCGATGATCATATCGTTTTTCTCCTCCCGTTCCTTCCCATTTATCCGGCACGCGGCCCCACGATGGGAATCGTCACATATTTTTGTAGTTGCGCTGGCAGCCAACC